>NZ_LNDC01000064.1 GCF_001870905.1 Geitlerinema sp. PCC 9228 | reverse complement strand
GAATTTCGGTTGCAGGTGCAGCCAGCCGGCAAATAGGAATACGGCTGACATCAGCATCAAGAAGATGGCACCTTGGTACAGGTCGCCGTTGGTGCGCATACCGATGGTGTACCACCACTGGTAAACGCCGGAATAAGCAATGTTAACTGGGTTGGCAGCTCCCGCTTGGGTAAAGGCGTCGGTGGCTGCTTCGCCAAATTGCGGATCCCAGATAGCGTGGGCAATGGGTTGCACGTTTAGGGGATCTTGGATCCACTGCTCGAAGTTTCCTTGCCAGGCGACGTGGAATAGGTTCCCGCTAGTCCACAGGAAGATGATGGCCAGGTGACCGAAGTGAGAGGCGAAAATCTTTTGATAGAGATTTTCCTCGGTCATGCCATCGTGACTTTCAAAGTCGTGTGCGGTGGCAATCCCGTACCACAGACGCCTGGTAGTGGGGTCTTGAGCGAGGTCCTGGCTAAACTTTGGAAATTTGGTTGCCATAAGCCTCTTATCAATCTCAAATATCGTCAGTTGGGCAATGGTTGACGGATTTTGGGGAACATTGGGCAGGGACCCTTCCCCACCCAATGCCTATAACCTAAGTTTCTATCCCATGGAGATAATACGCGCCAGGAAGAACGACCAGGTGGTCACAATCCCTCCTAGCAAGTAGTGGGCTACGCCAACCGCACGGCCTTGAATGATGCTCAGGGCGCGGGGTTGGATAGCAGGAGCCACTTTCAGCTTGTTGTGAGCCCAAACGATGGATTCGATGAGCTCTTGCCAGTATCCACGTCCGCTGAACAGGAACATGAGGCTGAATGCCCAGACGAAGTGAGCACCCAGGAACAGCAGTCCGTAAGCGGAGAGGGCAGAACCGTAAGAGTTGATCACCTGCGAGGACTGAGCCCACAGGAAGTCGCGCAGCCAACCATTGATGGTGATGGCGCTTTGAGCAAAGTTGCCAGCGGTGATGTGGGAAACCGTACCGTCGGGCGTTACAGTCCCCCAGATGTCCGATTGCATCTTCCAGCTAAAGTGGAAAATCACAATGGACAGGGAGTTGTACATCCAGAACAGACCCAAGAACACGTGGTCCCAACCAGAAACTTGGCAGGTACCGCCGCGACCAGGACCGTCGCAAGGGAAGCGGAAGCCCAGGTTGGACTTGTCGGGAATCAAGCGCGAGTTACGAGCGAACAGCACGCCTTTGAGCAGAATCAGGACGGTGACGTGGATGGTGAACGCATGGATGTGGTGCACCATGAAGTCAGCGGTTCCCAATTCCATGGGCATCATGGCGACTTTGCCGCCCACGGCCATCACGTCGCCGCCGAATACGGGGCTGACGCTAGAGAGGGCGTTGGGAGCGGTGTTGCCAGGTGCCAAGGTATGGAGCTGTTGCACCCATTGGGCGAAGACTGGCTGCAGTTGAATGCCAGTGTCGGAGAACATGTCCTGAGGACGGCCGAAAGCCCGCAGGGTGTCGTTGTGAACGTACAGTCCGAAGCTGTGGAAGCCTAGGAACAGGCATACCCAGTTCAGGTGGGAGATGATGGCATCCCGGTGGCGAATGACGCGATCGAGCACGTTATCCACGTTCGTGGCTGGGTCGTAGTCGCGCACGAAGAAGATGGCTGCGTGCGCCCCCGCACCGACAACTAAGAAACCGCCAATCCACATGTGGTGGGTGAACAGCGATAGCTGGGTGGGATAATCCGTCGCAATGTACGGATAGGGAGGCATCGCGTACATGTGATGGGCCACGATGATGCTCAAGGAGCCAAGCAGAGCCAAGTTTAAGGCTAGCTGGGCGTGCCAGGAGGTGGTGAGAATTTCGTACAGACCTTTGTGGCCTTGACCGGTGAAGGGACCTCGGTGAGCTTCCAGAATTTCTTTCATGCTGTGACCGATGCCCCAGTTGGTGCGGTACATGTGGCCGGCGATGATGAACAATACGGCGATCGCCAAGTGATGGTGCGCCGTATCGGTGAGCCACAAGCCACCGGTCATGGGGTTGAGTCCGCCTTTGAAGGTCAGGAACTCGCTGTAAGCTCCCCAGTTCAAGCTAAAGAAGGGCGCAACGCCGCTGAACCAACCCCACTCAACCCCGGGATACAAGTCTTTCATCAGACTGGGATTGAGGATGAATTCGTGGGGCAGGGGAATGTCTTCGGGCGCTACTCCGGAGTTCAATAGCTTGTTAATGGGCAGAGATACGTGAATTTGGTGTCCAGCCCAACCTAGAGAACCCAGACCGAGCAGTCCGGCTAGGTGGTGGTTCATCATGGATTCCACGTTCTGGAACCATTCCAGTTTGGGAGCGCGCTTGTGATAGTGGAACCAGCCAGCGAACAGCATCAGACCGGCCATGACCAGGCCGCCGATGGCGGTGCAGTATAGTTCAAATTCGCTGGTGATACCAGAAGCACGCCATAGTTGGAACAGTCCCGAGGTGATTTGAATTCCTTGGAATCCGCCACCAACGTCAGCGTTAAGAATTTCTTGACCAAAAATCGGCCAAACAACTTGGGCACTGGGTTTGATGCCAGTGGGGTTATTTAGCCAAGCTTCGTAGTTGGAAAACTTAGCGCCGTGGAAGTACGCACCACTTAGCCAGACGAAGATGACTGCTAGGTGACCGAAGTGGGCGCTGAAAATCCGGCGCGATACTTCTTCTAAATCGCTGGTTTGACTATCGAAGTCGTGGGCATTGGCATGCAAGTCCCAGATCCAAGTGGTGGTCTTGGGACCTTTGGCAAGAGTGCGGTCGAAAAATCCTGGTTTGCCCCACTGCTCTACGGAGGTGGGAACCGGGTCTTTATCGACAGCGATTCTTGCTTTTGCCTCTCGCTCCTTAGGACTGGTTGTCATTAAGACTCTCCTCTCTTTAGACAGGAACGAACTCTGCTTGACCTTCAGCCTTTCCTTGAATTGTAAGGGTTTTTTTGCTTTCGGCAAGTGCTGAGGGGCAGACCCGTGGAAGCTCGCCCAATCTTGGGAATCAAGCTTACTCAAAGGTCTAGTGTAATCGTCTCTTCCCGTTTCGAGAAGCCCCCCCCACTGTTAAGCTTGATGAAGTTCAAGGAAGGTCGGTCGAGCAAGCAAAAGTGGCGTTCTGACTCTGCATTATAGAGCTTGCTCCCCACAATCGTTGAAGGGTTGCTTAACAATAATTAAAAATTCTGTGCCGATTTTTGCCGGCGGCTGACCGGTTCCCACGCCGTGGGTAAACCCCTCAAATGCATACCAATTCAAGGATTTCGCTTTGCGAAACGTCCAAGACCTGAGATGATGGTTCTGAACTTGCCAACAGCGATCGCTCCGCGAACAAAATGAAAAAAAACTTAACTTTTCGACAAAGAAACTTTACGAAACGGAGCGACCTGTTTGGCAATGATGATTTTCCTTTAGTCCTTGATTAAATATTTCCAATCGCTGCTTTTCAGGAGTATTTGAGACGTGTTCGATCGAATTTTGTATTGGTGGAAACAAATTGCCCGTACCCTACTGGCTGGGGGGTTGGTGGTGGTGCTGTTGTTAGAAACAACCGCTTGTAGCGACAGCGACCAAATCGAACCCACCGCCAAAAAGCAACCTACCACTACAGCTGCTCCCAGACCCCAAGTGGTAGAAGTTTCGCCTCCAGAAACCCTCCAGAAACTCAACAGCAAACTAGACATTTACCGACCTCAAGTCACTATTACCACCCCCACCCCCGATGAAGTCTTGGAGGATACCACCGTTGAGGTTAGGCTTCAGGTGAAAGACCTTCCCCTTTACCGCGATGCCGAACTCAATCTCGGTCCCCATTTACGCGTCTTGCTCGACGACCGACCTGCGATTTCTATTTACGACACTAGCCAACCCATTCAATTTTCGGAGCTTTCCCCCGGCAGTCATACCCTACAGGTTCTCGCTGCCAAACCCTGGGAAGAAAGTTTTAAAAACCAAGATGCCTATGCCAGAACCACTTTTCACGTCTTTACCAAAACCCCACAAGATATTCCCAATCCTGACCAACCCCTACTGGTCTACAACACACCCCAGGGAAGCCAAGGAGCAGAACCCATTCTGTTGGATTTTTATCTAGATAACGCTCCTTTGCAGCTGGCAGCTCAAGAAGATGCCAACGATGAAATTGAAGAGTGGCAAATTCGCATTACTGCCAACGGAGAATCCTTTTATTTCGATCGCTGGCAACCAGTTTATTTAAAAGGTTTCTCAACTGGACAAAATTGGATTCAGGTGGAATACCTCAACGAACAGGGAGAAATTGTTACCAACCCCATTGACAACAACACCAAGCTCATCACGTACCAACCAAACGCTCAAGATTCCCTTTCCCAGCTAATTCGTGGGGAAATTCCTTTAGAGGATGCCTACGCGATTGTCGATCCTGACTACACCAAACCGGAAGAAACTGCCGAACCCGAACCGGAACCGGAAGTAGAAGCAACTCCCCAACCCGAGGAAACTGCCGAACCCGAACCGGAACCAAAAGTAGAAGCAACTCCCCAACCCGAGGAAACTGCCGAACCCGAACCGGAACCGGAACCGGAAGAAACCTTTGAACCGGAAGAGATTCCTGAAACCGAGGAAACCTTTGAATCGGAAGAGATTCCTGAAACCGAGGACACCTTTAAACCGGAAGAGATTCCCGAAACCGAGGACACCTTTGAATCGGAAGAGATTCCCGAAACCGAGGACACCTTTGAATCGGAAGAGATTCCTGAAACCGAGGACACCTTTGAACCGGAAGAGATTCCCGAAACCGAGGACACCTTTGAACCAGAATTAGAGGAAGATTTTGAACCAGAACTCGAAGAAACCTTGGAACCGGAAGAGATTCCCGAAACCGAATTGGAAGAAACGCCCGAGTTAGAAACCAAATCAACAGAAAAAGGAGAAGAAACCGAACCAGAAACCGAAGCTGAATCTGGCTTAGAAGCTTCCGAAACCAAAGAAGACCAAAAACGCGATCGCTCTCCAGAAGAAACTTCCGAAACCAAAGAAGCCAACTCCAGCGAACAAACAGAAGATTCTGAAAAAAGCCAACCTAGTTCGGTTGCCGAATCAGAATCGGAAACAACCAACGGTCAAAAACAACCAGAAACAACGAACCAAGACCAATCCAAATAACAGGCTAGAAACCAGTATCTAGTCATATGAAATCCGGCTATAGACTTAATTTCCTTCCACCGGTGTCAAATTAGGTATACCCCCCTTTAGTCCCGCTTGCCAAGGGGGAAAGCGACAGCCGGGGGGCTGAGGGCAATCGAATTCTATTCAAGCGGATTTCATATTATTTGTATTGTATACGATGCAATGTTGTAGGGGTGATTCGCCAATTGCCCCTACAGGGTTTCTTCATTTTAGGAGCAAGCTCCATTTATATTTGATATGAAATCCGGCTATAGACTTAATTTCCTTCCACCGGTGTAAAATCAGGTATAACCCCCTTTATTCTCGCTTGCCAAGGGGGAAAGCGACAGCCGGGGGTCTGAGGAGAATCAACTTTTATTCAAGAGAATTTCATATGATATGAAAAAAAACGAGATAGCGATCGCATATTTTTTACGAGAAACCAGGCCATCAATTAGAATTTCTCCCCTGGTCAACAAACGACTGAACCTTTTGACGAACCTGAGGATTGTAGAGCTGTAAATAATTCCAATAATTTTCAAACACTTTCTCTACATAATTTCTCGTCTCTGGAAACGGAATTCGTTCCACAAACTCATCGGCATCTGTCACCCCAAAACGATTCACCCAACGCTCCACATTGCCCGGACCAGCATTGTAACTTGCGATCGCTAACATAGAATTATCCCGATACTGTTGGTGGGTATAATCCAAATACCAAGTTCCCAATCGAATGTTATCGGTAGGATTGGTCAAATCGTACTGGGAAATAGAACTCTTCTGGGTAATCCATTCTGCCGTACTGGGCATGACTTGCATCAATCCTTTAGCCCCGACTGCCGATTCAATAGCAGTCATAAATCTAGACTCCTGACGAATTAACGCTGTCACCAGCATGGGATTGAGCTGATTTTCCTGGGACCAATGTACGATCGCATCAAGATAGGGAAAAGGATACAAAGCATGCCAGTAGGCAGATTGTTGTTTGAGTTCTTTTACTTGTTGAATTTCCGCTTTTTCATCCCGCCAATCCAAACTAGAAACCATAAAAATGCCATCTAAATTATCCCCCACCCCCAAACGAATCAAACCATCCGTAAACTGTTCGCTCACAGAAGGTGCCATAGGGGTTTGATATTCCCATTGCCAACGTCGCCAAGCTTCCCGGTACTGACCTAACTGATATAACTCTTTCAAAGTTTCGCTACCAGCGGGAAGGACTGAGAGCTGTTGGGGGCGTTCGGCTTTGGGGTCGAGATAGCGAACTTTGTTGAAATCACCCACTTCCCAACCCAACATCACTGCTGCTCGCCAAGCGTAATAGGAATGGGGATAGTTGCGAATCACTT
Organism: Geitlerinema sp. PCC 9228; assembly: GCF_001870905.1. Lineage (NCBI taxonomy): Bacteria > Bacillati > Cyanobacteriota > Cyanophyceae > Geitlerinematales > Geitlerinemataceae > Geitlerinema > Geitlerinema sp. PCC 9228. The sequence continues at coordinate 32,780 of NZ_LNDC01000064.1, read as the reverse complement.
GCTCGAAGGCTTCCCGGGCTTGGGCGGTTTGCCCCAACCGTTGCGACCATTTGCCGATCCAAAATTGAGCTTGGGGAGCAATGTCGCTATCTGGATTTTCGCGAATAAGTTCTGATGCCCACTGGGTTGCCCCTTGGTAGTCACCCCGCCTGCCTCGTTCTTCAGCGCGAGACATGCGCATTTTGGCGGCGGTTTCGGAGGAACTGTACTGAGAAAGGATGGATTGGCGAGCTTGCTGTGCGGATTTGGGGCTGTTTAAAACGGCTAGGATTTTGGCTCTTTCCAGCAAGGCTTCTGGAGCTTGTTCGGGAAAGTTTTGAATGGCGCGTTGCAGGTAGGGGAGGGCTTCTTTTTCTGGGAGCAACTGCCCCAGACGCAGCAATGCCAGACCGGTGGTTTTGCCGTTGGGAAATTTTTGCACCAGTTGCTTGTAAGCTTCGATCGCTTTTTGGCGATCGCCCCCTAATTGAATCCCCCTTGCGGCGCGATAGGCATTTTTGGGGGTGGGTGGTGCTTTTTGGTAGGCTTTGCCAGCTTTGCCATATTCTAATTTTTCCCAATAGGCAAATCCAATTTTTTCCCAGGCTTGCGGGGAAAGCTGTTCGCCGTGGTTGTTGACCAAGCGGTCCAACACAGAGATAATATCGGATAAATACAATCCATGTTCGGCCAGCAATAACAATAACGCCCGTTGCTGGGGATTTTCCTGCAGGCGTTGGTAGGCAATATCGACGCTGCGGGGATGGGAAGGAAATTCAGCGATCGCTCGATCCCAATATTGAGAATTTTCTTTACCCAGGGCATACAAAGCATTGGCAACAACGGGAGAATCAGAATATTCCTGTAGCAACTCCTGCCAGGTGGCTTGGGCTTGTTGTTGGTTGCCCATCATTTGGTAGGCACGAGCGCGTTTGTCTAGAATGTGGGGAGCGAGGATGGGATAATCTGCTTCCAAACCATCCAACCACTGCAAAGCGTCTTCTGGCTGTTGTTTTTGCAAGCGATCGCTGGCTAACAAATATCGCGCTCGGTAGCTATCAACACGCGAATCGGCATTTTTAGCTAGGGCTTCCAACTGTGCTGCCCGATTTTCCGGTGCCAAGCGTGCCAATTTGAAGGTATTGGATACTTCTGGGGTGAATGAATTGTTATCCTTTGAAAGGGGCAATGGATCCGATAAATTTTCAATTGTGTCGGTTACGTCTGTGGGAGAAAATACCGCCCCCACCAAGAAAGCACCAACGCCCGCACTCAAAGCCAGGGAAATTTGCAGTTGTTTGCCGTTCAGCATAATATGGTAAGAAAAACGCTGGAAAGTTTTTGGCGAACCTACCCAAATCTAGTAGGAAAATTGCTAAGTTAGGTTTATAATCAAGGTTTCACCGAAAAAATGTTCTGATTGGCGGAAAAACCTGTTGGTATTGTAACCAGTTTTGCCGAAATTTTCGGAAAGTTTTCTTCTCCATCCACATTTACGCATTGGTTTGCACCCATCTATCTGGTTTTGTTTGCTGCTTGAATGAATTCCACCATTCAAACCCTACCTGCTGACGTCGTTCACTTAATTGCTGCGGGAGAAGTCATCGATTCTCTCGCCGCCGCTATTCGCGAGTTGGCAGAAAATGCCCTGGATTCTGGGGCAACGCGAATCTCATTTTCCCTGTATCCCGACCTGTGGCGGGTTCGGGTGGCGGATAATGGTATGGGAATGAGCTTGACAGATTTAAAAAAATGTGCGTTGTCCCACAGTACCAGCAAAATTCGCGCATGTCAGGATTTGGGCAAAATTCTCACTTTAGGATTTCGCGGGGAAGCGTTGCATAGTTTGGCGCATTTGGGGCGTTTGGAAATTTTTAGCCGCCCCCAGCACAGCGAAGCCAACGGTTGGCGGGTGATTTACGACGCCCAGGGAAAGCCCAAACAAGTGGAAGCTGCAGCCGTTGCCCCGGGAACCATTGTCAACGTAAGAGATTTGTTTGCCAACATGCCAGGGAGGCGGGAATGCGTTTCTCGCAAGCAACAGCTGAAAGCAGTACAAGTGACGATCCACCATTTGGCTTTGTGCCATCCCCAGATTACCTGGCAGGTTTACAAAGACGAACGCCCGTGGTTGACCATTCATGCAGCTCGTACGCCCCAGCAAATTTTACCGCAAATCTTACCGCGTTTGCGTCCCGATGATTTGCAGTATGTCAAACGCGATGTGGAAGCGGAAACAACTGCGGAGGCTACTGCTACGCAACAAATTGAAGTGTTGGCGGGGTTGCCCGATCGCTGCCATCGCCGGTATGCCGATTGGGTTAAAATTGCTGTAAACGGTCGTTTGGTGCGATCGCCGGAACTAGAACCTACGGTTATTGCTGCTTTTTCCCGTACATTACCACGCGATCGCTATCCGATTTGTTTTTTACACCTGCACGTTACCCCCGAACAAATTGACTGGAACCGCCATCCTGCTAAATCGGAAATTTATCTGGAAAATCTAGAATTTTGGCAAGCACAAATTTCCCAGACCATCGAAGAAGCTTTGCAGTTCCACACCAGCGAAGGGCAATCCCAAGCGAAGGTTGCCCAACTGTTAAAAGCATCGGAAGCTAAGGGCAACTATCTGAGCGATTCTTTAAGCAACGAGGAAACTTCCCAAAGTTCGCCTACCCTACCGTTAAAAGCCGTAGCTCAAATTAACAATACCTACATTGTGGCGGAACATCCCAATGGGTTGTGGTTGGTAGAACAGCACATTGCCCACGAACGTATTTTATACGAACAACTGTGCGATCGCTGGGAAATGGTTGCCGTGGAACCACCAATCATTCTTCAGGATTTGCGGGATACCCAAGTGGAACAACTCCAGCAAATTGGGGTTGATATCGAACCTTTTGGCGAGAAACTGTGGGCAGTGCGTAGCATTCCCGCAGCTTTGCAGGACAGAAGCGATCGCGAAGATGCCTTGATAGAATTAAGTTCGGGGAAAAATTTGCAAGCTGCCCAAGTAGCAGTTGCTTGCCGTACCGCCATTCGCAACGGTACCCCCTTAGAACTTCCCCAGATGCAAGATATTTTAGACCGGTGGCAGCGTACCCGCCATCCCCGCACTTGCCCCCACGGCAGACCCATTTATTTATCTTTGGAAGAAAGCGATTTGGCAAGATTTTTCCGCCGCCACTGGGTGATTGGCAAAAGCCATGGGATTTAGGCAGGGGTTTGTTGCTTGCTGGCTTCCGTTTTGCCGTAGTTAGCCGCTTCGTCGTCTTCATCCCGTTGTAAAATTTTATCGAAAGAAGCGATCGCATCTTCGTAGCGTTGCAAGCGATAGCAACACCAGCCGCGATTGTAGTGGGTTTGGTAGGAATAGCCACGTTCCGCCGCCTTATCCAGAGAATCCACCGCCTCTTCGTAGCGTTGCAACTCGGCAAGAGCCATGCCACGATTTTCCCAAGCTTCTCGATTGTCGCCATCAAGTTCCAAAGCTTCGTCAAAAGCTGCCAAGGCTTCGTCGTAGCGTCGCAAAGCCAACAAAGAAACCCCTAAATTAATTTTGGCACGGGAAAAATCGGGTTTGAGTTCCAGAGCTTTTTCGTAACAAGGCAACGCTTCCTGGTGTTGTTCCGCTTTAGCCAGGGAAACGCCGTAATTTTGCCAGGCTTCGTGGGAGTTGGGTTGTAGTTTGATAACTTTGCGGTAGGAACGAGCAGCTTCTAGAAATTGAGAACTAGCAGCCAGCGCAAAACCTCTGTTTGACCAGGCTTGGGCGTATTTGGGATTGAGTTTCAAAGCTCGATCGAAGGCTTCCACCGATTTTCGGTAGCGTTTGAGGTTAAATAAAGCTACGCCACGATTTGCCCAAGCTTCTACGCTATTGGGATCGATGGCTAACGCTTGGTCGTAAAAGGCTAAAGCACCGTTATAATCGCGAACTGGAATGCGTTGGTTGCCCTTTTCCAACCAATCTCTGGCTTTTTCGGCAGTTTCTTCGGGAGAGAGGGATTTCACCAGCAAGCGGGAACCAATGTTTTTGGCGACGACGCTGAGTTCCCCACAACCTAAATTGCCGAGTTTGAGGAGTTGTCTGGCGAGGGTTTGGTTGTCGGTTTCGGCTTGTAAAACTCGTTCGCCGAATCTTTGCAGCCAGTCTACCCAGGAGGAAAAAGGGGCGCGATCGCCGAAACTTTCGATGTATGCTAGTACTTTACCGCGACGCCATCCCTGCTGCACGCCATCGAGAATTTGAAAAAATAGCATTTCGTAGTCGCTATCTTCTAGAGGGGGAGGTGTTTTGCCATTGCGGTTGGTTTCGACGGCAACACTCGCTGGTTGAGAGTGGCGGGATGATTTTTGATCGAATTTGCGGTAAGCAAAGCCAAACCGCTGCCGCCATTGCTGCCACAAACGCTGCCAAAATTGCCGCAGTCGTTGCCATAACCGTCGCCACCATTTCCACATAACTGGATTTCCCCTTGGATACTTGCTGGTTGCCGAATTGATTTTTGAATACTGCCATCAAGCAACTCGGTTTAATATCTATTTCTAGTTTACCCAGCAGCTAGAAAAAGCATAAAATCTCCCGCCGACTGCAGCCAACGGGAGAAAATGCGAAAAAGCAACTAGGAGATATCTATTTAAAATTTAGGTACTAACATTTTTCAATGGCGATCGCGACAATTTCTTCGCGACGATAGATAAAGCCACGACCATTGCGAATGTGGGGTAACGCTTCCAACTCCAGAGCAAAAGCACAAGTGCTGGTAAGATTGTTCAACAGTTGGTTGCCGTTGATATCTTCGTTCACCGGGCTTAAATTGCCGCTTGTCGAAGAGTCAAAACTATTGCTATCCACCAAATCGAAATCTGAGGAAACCCCTTTGCTGTAGCGAAGACGCCACCAGTAGAGGCGATTGTTTTCCTGGGATACCCGAACGTTGAAGTTGAGATTGAGCGAAGAATTCCAAGGAATGACGCCGCAGGTATTGGTGGCAGGCGTGTTTATGGTTAGTTCCGGGAGTTTGTTGTCTAGGGTAATGAACAAATCGCAGCGATCGCTACCCGTCAGCGGTAATGTATTCTCTGGCGGAACGGTTCCATCCCGATAGCCAATATCCGATGCTGTTAGTTTATCCCCATTGCTGTCGAACAACTCCAAACGCAGAATGTAGATCCCCGTATCGTCTTCCGCCAGTTGCGTTGCCCAACTACCAATTTTATCGGGGTTGTACCAATAATAATTGGCAAAATCGCGCAATTCGTACAGAGCTGGTTGCAAGTTAACAGTTTTTGGACCCAAATTGTGGGTTTCGCTAAACAAGGTATTCTGGTCAACCCGGGTGTCGTTTAGCGTGGTGGTAATGGGTTTAAAATCGCTATCGGCACTTCCCTGTTTGGCATAAGAAAGGCGATAGTATTTGGCAAGTTTGCCGTTGACGGGAACGCCATTTGCCAAATTTTCTCCAAATTGAGCGTATACCAATAACGTACTGCCATAAGCAACGTTGCTGAGGGAACCGTTGCCATACAAGCCGGTGGTTTGGTTGATTTGGTACACTTCATCGTCGCCGATGCGGGTAAAAAAGACATCGGTTTTATCTTTGGGTCGCTCAGAAGTGCTGCTTTCGCCACACTGGATGGCGGGATTGTCTAAAGCTAGGTCGATGAAAGCGTTGGTTTGGTTCCAACGAGTGCTGGAATAAGGATCGGCATAGATAACTGTTTCTACGCCATCGATGACTTGGGTGATACGAACGACGATATCGGGTTTGGCGTCAAACCGAAACCTGCCGCGACGGAATTCTAACGGAAACCAGCGGAAGCAACAGCGGAAGAAGCCATCGGCATCGGTGGTGGTTTCGCAAACGAGGTCTTTGCTGTAAAAGCAGAGGGGGAAGAATTGCCAAGGAGCAATTTTGGAAGTGAGGGTGAGATTTTCTAAGTTGGTTGGTTGTGTTTCTAGGGGAGTGGCTACGTCTGCAGAAAATGATTTTACAGAAGGGGCAGCCATTTCCAAAGATGGTAAAGAAGGTTCGATTGTGGGTGATTTTTGGGTAGAAAAGGTGGGATTGTCTAATGAAATGTCGGGGGGAAAGGGTGGTTTTTTGATGAGTTCGGGGATGGGGAAAGTAACGCGATCGCGCAGCAAATCTTCCCGCAATTTTAGATAGGGAAGCCAACAAGGTTCCCGGTCTACATCAAAAATTTCGACTTTGACAAAAGGAACGGGGCAAGAACGGTTTTGACCGTCTTCTTCAAATTGTTTACGAACGCGACCGGAAACGCAAACAAACCGAGGCATCCAAGGTTGCCAAATGGCTAGGGGAAGCTCAATTTTTGGTTGCAGGCGAAATCCTTGGTCTTCGCGAATCCAGTCTTTGGCGGTGAATTTTTGGGAGTAGGCAGTAGATTTACGAATGTTTTTTGGGTCTTCTTTGGTTGGTGCTACAAATAGTTCGATATCCTGGGGTTGTTCTAGTTTTAATGCGAGGCTAAAACTGCCTTCTTGTTCTACGCGATCGCGTTGCAAAAATTTGCCAGCACGATCGAAAACGTAGACATTTAAAGGAATTTGCGATTGTGCGTTGCTGGTTGTGCAGTCAGTGTCTTGCAAGCGAACTTGCCCTTCGACGATAACAGGATAATTCATTGAAAGAGACCTATTTTCTGTGTGTGTTCTCTTTCTTTGTAACCAGGAAAATAGTGACCCAACAGTCCCTTTTGTAAGCTAACCTGATTTGAGGTAGCATACATGAATGTAACTCGTTTGAGGGACAATGCCGAACAAGATAAGGAAAAATCCCTATCTATTCGCTGAAATACAACCAAATTAAAAAGCCTACGAAGGCAAATACGGTGACGTTGAGGAATGTATCAATTAAGTTTTCCATGGCTGGTATGCTTCAAACGCTTCAAATCTTTCAGCAGGCAAACTAAGAGCAACAAAATAATAAAGCTAAATGGCATAGCGCCCAAGGCAATAATCGCACGCACGGCTTCGATATTGCCCGTTAGAATAGCAACAATACCCAGTACGCCGACAATGGTTCCCCAAATTAACTTAGATCGCGTTTTGGGATTTTCGTTTCCTGCCTCGGAAAACATGGCAAGAACGTAAGTGGCACTGACGACACTGGTGACAACGAACATAAAAGAAATAACAATGGTTGTTGGAACCGTCACAATGCTAAGTGGTAGTCTTTCTAAAACCTTAAAAGTAACGGCATCGAGATTGGTTTGCACCGTCTCTAACAAAGGTAGAGTGCCTTCCAAAATTTCGTAAAAACCGATGCCGCCAAAAACCCCAAACCAAACGATGGAAAACAAAGTTGGTATCAAAATTACCGTTACCAGAAATTCCCGAATGGTACGACCCCGAGAAATACGAGCAATAAAAACGCTGACAAAAGGTGCCCAAGCAATCCACCAAATCATGTAAGTCAGCGTCCAATCTTTAAACCAACTTCGATTGCTCTGGTCGACGAATGTATACGTTTTTAGACCGCGAGTTAAGAATTCGCTGCCGTATTCTCCCAAAGTATCCACAATGGCGTTCATCATGTAGTGAGTGGGACCAACCAACAAAACATAAAGTAAGAGTACGATCGCGATCGCCATACAGGCATTGGCAATGAGAGCCATGCCACTGGCTAAATCGACAGTGAGGGGAAAAATATAAGCGATAAATAAGAGTAAAAAAATGCCCAGAGCCATCCAAGTTCCTGTATTTTCCAAACCAAATATGGATTCTACGCCACTCTGGACTTGGAAAATTCCCATGGCAATGGAACCAGCCACGCCAATGGAAACGGCAATTAAGGATATCAAATCGCATAGCGAGGCGACAATACCGCTCCACTGGCGATCGCGAAAAACAGAACGAATGGGGGTGCTAACCAACATGGGATTTTGCTTGCGGTAGCTGAAGTAAGCCAAAATCAAAGCGAGCATGGCATAAATCGTCCAGGCATGAATGCCCCAATGGAAGTTGGTTACTTTCAGGGCGGCAGTGGCTGCTTCTTGGGTGGTATCAAAAAGGTTACGGCTGACTGTAAAATGAAACAGTGGTTCGGCCGTGCCCCAGTAAAGCAATCCCACACCCATACCGGCGGAAAAAAGCATGGTAATCCACGTAATGGTAGAAAATTCTGGTTCGTCGTCTTTGCCACCAAGTTTCATACGGCCGTATCGGGAAAATGCCAAGCCAATGCAAACCAGCACAAAAGCAGTCACCGAGAGCATGATGAACCAACCGCGGCTGTCAAATAGCATGTTGGTAACGCTGCTAGCAAAGTTGGCCAATCCTTCGGCATCCCAAAGTCCGATCGCGGCAATAATGGTATTGGCAGCTAGGGCTGCGAATAAAAGCGGTTGTCTGAACATAAACTCCTCGCAAAGTTAGGTTGACGCCTGGCGAGAGATTTTGGTAGGTTTCTTGCGTAAAATGCGCGGCAGGCGGTACATCAGAGCTAGATAGGCTGCTGGAACGAAATACAACGCCAGCAAGGAAGAACCAGCAATGCCTCCCGCGATCGCGATCGCTAGAGGTCGCCAAAACGGGTCGCCTTCTAAAAGTAAGGGCACAAATCCCATCATGGTAGTGACAGTGGTGGTAAGCACGTGTCGCGTCGATTTGACGACCACCTCCCGTATGGCTTTGGGGTCGCCGCTTCTGGCTCGTTTGTCTTCATTTAAAGCCGATAGCACCACAATAGAGTCGTTAATGGCAATACCAACCAGTCCCATGGATCCAACAATTGCCATAAATCCTAAAATAGAGTCGAAAACCCACAATGCAAATAACGCCAAGCCCACAGACCCCACAGCAATGGCGGCAATAATGGCTGCTTGACGGAAGGAATTTAAAGATATAACCAAAGCGGCTGTCATAACCAAAACCAGCAACGGTACGTAGAGCAATAAATTTCCCACGGCTTTGTTGCTTTCTTCTTGTTCGCCGCCGAACTCGTATCGGTAGCCAGAGGGCAATTGGAAATTTTGCTTGTCTAAAGCAGCTTGAAAGTCAGCCAAAACCGTAGATGGCAAAACGCCAGCGGTAATAAAGCCTTGTACGGTGTTGACCCGCTGTTCGTTGCGACGGGCAATGTTGGCACGTTGCGGCATCAAACGAAACTCTCCCAGGGCAGAGTTGGGATTGAATTGGTTGTTACTGGTGGTGGGAGAGCGCAGATTTAAAGAAGCAATTTCGTCGAGGTTGGCGCGATCGCGATTTTTTAACCGTACCCGCACCGGCAGATTTTCGGTGGATTCCAAAATCGATCCCCCAATGGTACCTGTCAAATAAGCTTGCAGTTGTTGCGCGATCGCAGTGTTGTCCAAACCGGCTCGTTGAACCTTTTCTTCATCCACTTCAAAGCCTAACTTGGGTCGGTACTCGCTCAAATCGTCGCGCACGTGAACCACATTCGGGACCGATGCCAAAATTTCCCGTGCCTGGCTGCCCAATCGCCGCAATTCTTGCAAATTGGGTCCGTAAATTCGCATTTCCACTGGGGCATCGTAGGGCGGACCTTGTCCGAGTTGCTGTACCAAAACCCGCGCTTCCGGAAAATTGTTACTTAAATCTTGTTGAACCGTTCGCACCAATTGTTGCACCCCTTCTCCGGAACGCAAATTCACCATGGCTTCTGCATAGTGGGCTTGGTTTTGGCGCGATCCAGTAATGTTGTAGTAAAATTTAGGGGCGCTTTCGCCTACAAACCAATGGACGCTTTCCACGGGAGAATACTGACGCAATTTATCGCCCATGCGACGGGTTTTTTCCTTGGTTTGTGCGATCGCGGTTTCCGGAGCAAACTCCACTTCAATTTGAAATTGGTTCCGATTCACCAACGGGAAAAATTGCCGGTCCAAATTGCCAGCTACGGCAAATCCGGTGATGGGAATGGCAAACGTCAGCACCACAGCCAGCAATGGTTTGCTGGTTATGCGTTCTAAAGTCCAACGGTAAGCCCGTGCCAAGCGGGGCCAGGAAAGGCCTTGATTCCACCAAGCATGGGCGCGTTTGAAAGCAGTTCGTTCTTTTCTTGAAGAAAAATGACCCTGTGGAGGTAGCGTGTGGGCATGGCTGCTGGCCAGTAGGCGACCTGCTATAGAAGCTACAACGACCAGCGAAATAGCCAGCGAAGAAATTAGGGCAAGAATCACGCTTACCGAAATCGACCCCACAAATTCCCCAGCACCGCCAGGAAGCAGAGCAATAGGTAAAAAAGTAAGGACAGTTGTGAGCGTGGAAGCAAATAAGGGAACTTTGAGATAGTTGACGGTTTTGGTAACGGCTTGAACGGGTTTGATGCCTTCTTTCAATTTCATGTCGATTTCGTTGACCACCACAATGGCATTGTCAATCAGCAATCCCAAAGCAATAATCAACCCCGTGACCGACATCTGATGCACGGCCATGTCCAAGGCACTCATCCAACCCAAAACCGCACATACTGTCAGCGGCAAAGCAACACCCACAACAAATGCCGAACGCCAGCCCATGGCCACAAACACGACAGCAATGACCAGAATGGCGGCAAATAGGAGATTGGCCATGAGAGACTGAATGCGGTCTTCTACATATACGCTTTGGTCGAAAATCACATCCAGTTCGATACCAGAAGGCAAACGCTGGCGAAACGCATCCACTTGCTGGCGAACAGTTTGGGCATATTGGTCGATGCGTTTGCCCGATTTCATCAAAACGCCCAATGCGATCGCAGGTTCCTCACCCACCAAAGCCAGTTTTTGCGGGGGTTGGCTAATGCCCCGGTCTACAGTGGCAATATCGCCCAGACGGGTAAACTGACCCTCTTGGCTGTTTTGAATGGGAATTTGGCGGATTTGTTCTAAGGTTTTGAGTTCGCTGTTGACCTCTAAAGCCAGATTGCGTTCCGAGTTGTGCAATTCTCCTGCCGATACTTTGGCATCGCTGAGGTCAATGCGATTGGCTAGGACTTGTGGGGACAGTCCTACTGCCACCAATTCGGACGCATCCACTTCCACCAGAATTTCTTCTTTTGGTGCCCCGAACAGCTCTACCTCGTCCGTTCCTGGCAGACCGCGCATGGTTACGGCCAGTTCTTCGGTATAGCGACGCATAATGGCATAGTTCGGTTCTTGGTCCTGAGTCCATTTCAATGCGGGAATGAGGGTATACGCTTTGATTTCGACTTCTTCTAGACTCGGATCGCTGGCACCAGAAGGAAACTCGGTTTTGGCTTCGTCCATTTCGTTGCGAACTTTAGACCAAATGGGTTGTGCGTTGGTAATTTTGTCTGCCAGTTCTACGGAAATCGTGGAGAAACCTACGCGAGAATCGGAAGAAATGGTTTTGACGGCTTCGATTTCGGCAATTTCCGATTCCAAAACTTTCGTTACCAACGATTCCACCCGTTCGGCGCTAGCACCGGGATAGGCGGTTTTGACGACGGCGGTACGAGCAATCAGTTCTGGGTCTTCTTGACGCGGTAAGGCTTGAAAGGAAGCAATGCCCCAAGCCACAATTAAAAAGACTACGAGGATAATCAGCCGAATATTGCGATAGAAAGATGCCATCATGGTTATTGCTGCGATAGCTGGGCTTGTTGGTTGGCGTTGGGTTGGTTGGCGGTGGCCGTGACTGGACGTACTTGCTGTCCAGGAACCAGTCGGTGGGTGCCGTTGGCGACCAGGCGTTGGTTTGCTTGCAAGGTTCCCCGCACGAAAGCGCGATCGCTGTTTTGATGTAAGATTTCTACGGTTTGTTGCTGTACTTGCCAGCCTTGCCCTTGTGAGGATGGTACGACCACGTAGCAAGTCCACAGGCCTCGTACGCTTTGTGTGAGGGCTGATAGGGGCACCCAGTAGCCCTGGGTTTCTATGGTTTTGGTGCGGTGCATGCGTACGGTTTGCCCGGGAGAAGCATAGGAGATGGCAGTAGCTTCTAGGTTCAGAACCACTACTTGGGTGCGCGTTTGCGGGTCAACTTCTGGCAAAATGGAGGCTACGGTGGCAGAAAATTTCTGGGAACCCACTTGTACGGTTTGCGAAGTGCCTGGCTGCAAAGTGCGCGCAAATTGGGCGGGCAAGCCGATGCGTGCTTCTGGAGAACTGTTTTCGACCAAGCGAACCACAGGCTGGCCGGCTTGTACGACGGTGCCTTCATCAAAGTTGCGTTGGGAAACCGTACCGGTAAAGGGGGCTTTGAGAACGCTTTTGTCGAGGGTGACATGGATATTGTTGATGCTGGCTTCCAGTTCGCGAACGGTGGCGCGTTGGGCGGCAATTTCTTCTTGGCGGGTGCCGTTGAGCAGTTTTTGCAGGCGGCTGCGGGCTTCATCCAAACGGGCAGCTAGAGCTTCTTGTTGGTAGCGAAATTCGTCTCGGTGTTCGCGGGAAATAGCGCCTTCGTGGTAGAGATATTCCCGGCGCGATCGCTGCTTTTTTTTCAATTGCAATTCTTTTTCTAAGTTACGAACGTTGGCACGGGCGGCTTCGATGTCTTCCGTGCGCGGACCGTTTTGCAATTGTTCGAGTTTGGCTAAGGCGCGATCGCGTTGGGCTTGCAGTTGTTGGCGCTGGGCTTGCAAGTTGCGGGTGTCGAGTTTTGCTAGGGGTTGTCCGGCGGTAACGCGATCGCCTTCTTCAACAAAGAGTTGAGCAAGCTGACCGCTGCGTTCAAATCCCACTTTGCTGGTGCGTCGGGCGGTAATTTCGCCGGTGTAACTGCGCTGTACTTGGTAAGAAGATACCGGTTCCACCTTCAGCGTTTCTACAGGAATTGCATTGGTTGCTGTTTGGCTGGGTTCTGAAGGTGCTTGTTTTTCGGATTTGCTCGCTACTAGCGACAGACCCCCAATTACGCCAGCGGCGAGCAAGCCTGCCCCACCAAGAGCCATCAATCGCCTTGTGCGGCTGTTGGTAGTAGGAGGAACTTCTGTCTCGGTCGGGATATCTTTTTTATCCAGTAAGATTTGACCGTGCGTTTCTTCTTGGGTTGGGTTTCCTTGCATTTGCCATTCCCTTTAATACCGTACTGTATGGTATTATTGAAAGTAAAAAATATATAGCCAGTGGTGGCTAGGTGAAGCACGATTGGTACACGTAGAACCTCTCAGGTTTCCTAATTTCAACAATCCCAACCAGAGAAAACCAACTCGGGGTTGGGTTTCGGCGAACTTGTTTTAAGTATACCGTACCGTATAGTATTGTCAACCTGCTTGACCATATTTTTTCGGTACAATTGGTTATTGGCAAAGGAGACGGAAATATGGGCGTATCCACAACTCGCTCGGCAGAAAAGAAAAAAGCCATTTTGAATGCAGCAGCAGATTTGTTTGTCGAGCGAGGATACGACGGTGTCAGCGTCGATGCGATTGTCAAAGAAGTAGGTGGTTCCAAGGCGAATATTTATAATTATTTTGGCGGCAAACAAGGGTTGTTTCGCGCCATTGTGGAAGATATGAGCCAGCAAATTTTATCGCCGCTGGCAGATGCAGAAATTGGTAATTTGCCACCGCGAGAGGCACTGACAGCAATTGGCAAACAGGTGATGTCGGTGGTGCTTTCCGACCGGGCTATTGGTTTGCTGCGCATTGTGATTGCTGAAAACCGGCAGTTTCCAGAGTTAGGTTCGTTGTTTTTGAAGTCTGGACCGCAGCCATGCCACCAATGTCTGGCGCAATATTTGGAAAAACAACAGCAGTTGGGAACATTAAAACCTTGCGATAGCCAACAAGCTGCCATGCAATTTATAGGCATGTTTCTTGGTTCTATCCAAATGCAGCGGTTACTTGGTACTATGTCAGCCCCAGACCAGCAACAGATTGAAACCCTTGTTGATAGCGCTGTTACCACGTTTTTGGAAGGATATAGCTGTTCGGAGTAGAAACGAGCAGCTGCGGTTTCCCCGATCGCTGCTTGTAAAATGATAGGGGGGTAGGAATTTTTTGCCGGTATGGTTCCCCCTCGTTGCTGGCGAGAAAGCAAACCAAGGAGGTTGTATGCAAGTTTATCGCTTACCAGCACTTTCCGATAACTATATCTTTTTGTTGCACGACCCGGAGAAAAACGAAGCAGCGGTAGTAGACCCGGCGGAGGCAAAACCGGTGCTGCAAAAGTTGGATAGCCTCGGCGCACAACTGACCACGATTTTCAATACTCACCACCACCACGACCATGTGGGTGCCAATAAGGAACTGATGCGGCGTTTTCCAGATTTGGTGGTTTACGGTGGTGCGGAAGATCGCGGACGCATTCCGGGTCAGCAGGTATACTTACAAGAAGGCGATCGCGTGGAATTTGCCAATCGCACTGGTGAGGTATTTTTCGTGCCCGGTCACACCCGCGCTCACATTGCCTATTATTTCCCGCCGGCTGAAGGGGAAGAGATGGGAGAATTGTTCTGTGGCGATACGCTGTTTGCTGGCGGCTGCGGCAGATTGTTTGAAGGCAGTCCCAATCAGATGGTATCGTCGCTGACGAAGTTGCGCCAGTTGCCGGACAATACGCGGATTTGGTGCGCTCACGAGTATACGCTGAAAAATCTCCAGTTTGCGGTGACGGTGGATGGAGACAATGCGGATTTGCAGCAGCGGTTTGAGGAAGTGAAGGCGAAGCGCAAGCAAAATGAGGCGACGGTGCCTTCGGTTTTGGGTTTGGAAAAACGCACGAATCCTTTTTTGCGTTGGGAGTCTCCAGCGTTACAGGCGGCGGTAGACAGTCAAGACCCGGTGGAAACGTTTGCCCGGGTTCGCAGTCGTAAGAATCGGTTTTAGAAGTTTGTTTGGTAGAATAGCGATCGCTTGTTGTTTGGTGATGGCAAGCGATCGCTTTTTTGGGGTTCTAAAAACCAATTGCGATTATCCCTTTTCGAGCGGTATATATCAGACTACTGGTGTCGATTTTTTATTGAATTTCGGCTGATAAAACGAACATAAGCTATTTTCCGCACGGTTAAGTAACCATTCTGGAACTTCTATGCATTCTATGTAGGCATCTTTTCCACACTCGCCAACAATTTTGCTTAGTTTGTGATGTCCGTTCTTCCAGCGTTGATGTATATTTTTAGCCTGACCAACATAGATAACTTCATCGTGGGAATTGCGCACTAAGTATATCCCACAGATTTTAGGCAAAAGATGAAGCTCTACAATGGAAACTTTCAAAGACATTTTTACAGTTCTTCAATATGAATATCTCTGGTTTTGCTAGAATGCTGAATGCGTTGCCAGTCTTTTTCAATTTCCCGACTACTTAAATTTGCCATATAGCCTACTTTATATAGAGATTCTTTTAACATTTTTTCGGATTGTTCCAAATCTTCTAGAGATAGATCGGATTCTAGATTTAAATCTTTAGCAAGGGTAAGAATTTGCGACCATTGAGCTTTATACCTTAAGTCTCTGCCTTGCGTTAAATTGGGGTACTTCTTCTTGAGTTCCTTTGTGTTTTGCGTCCTGGTAAGACGATAGACTTCTTGTTTGATTTCTGATATTTTCATGCCGGTTTTATAATGATTTGTTGGCATACCGGATAGCAGATTTGACGATTCGCAGAATTTCAGATTTTTCCAGATCGAATAGATCCATTCCCTTCTCAACTGCTTTATTGACCGAACGGGTGGAATATATAGAATTAACTTTCTGTATAACTTCTGGATCGACGCCTTCCTCTTTCAGCAGTTTTTTAACTAAGTCTCGCTGTACCCGATAGGTATCGTTCCAGACCTGTAAAGACCTTTGACTATTTTGTAAATGCGCAATCTGCTTTATTTTCTCAGACCAAGAATCGAGCAGTGATGATAGAGCAGATGCAGTACCTACACCCGCTTTCTTCATTAGGCCTTTTAAAGTTTCTCCTTTGGTTTGTGCGTCATTAATTACCTTAACATGCTCGTTTCTGTAATACTGGAGAACTTTCTCTGCCGCGCCATTGGAAGCTTGTTTTTGGTCGTATCCACCTACATATCCTTGACTCTTGCGAAGTTCATCTAAAACTTCATCGTAGTTCGTCACGTTATGACGGTAGTGGTTAAATAGTTGGCGACCATCTGCTTGCGTATAGTCAATTAGGTTGCCGTCTCTATCTCGAATTTCATAGAGACCTTCGGGACGAGTGATTTGGATACGCTCTTTAATGTCTGAATTTTGCTCTTCGCTCATGTTCCCTACAGTTTTTCGTTTTTTCCAATCGAGATAGCTAAAAATAGGATAAAAGCGATTGGGGCTCCCATCCTGACATGAATATTTTTTTGGAGCCCTGACAATATTTGATTTTTATTTTACATTGAACAGCTTCCAAGCCGTTGAAATATCACCTTCTTATTTATTTTTAACGACAACAGGGAAAAAATTTGATTTCAGTACTCTTTAACAAATATAAAACTTCTAATATCGGGAAGGTGTACTGATAACGTCGGAACTTCCTTACTCGGAGTGCCATGTATTGTATTTGATTTCTAACGGAGTCTCTCAAAGGGAGTCTCCAAGTTCGCGATTAGTCTGTTATTATACTGTCCCATTGTCAGATCTGTCAATTCGCATCCTCCGACTCTCAAACGATTGTAAATCACAGGGAAACAAGCTTATACCATTTCTGAAAAACCATAATTTTCTGGAATTTAATTTCCCTGGTAGGGGCGCTCACGCGTTGCGCCCCTACAAAAATGCCTCTATTATCTCTTGCAGATTATTAAGGAAAT
Organism: Geitlerinema sp. PCC 9228; assembly: GCF_001870905.1. Lineage (NCBI taxonomy): Bacteria > Bacillati > Cyanobacteriota > Cyanophyceae > Geitlerinematales > Geitlerinemataceae > Geitlerinema > Geitlerinema sp. PCC 9228. Next base: position 16,111 of record NZ_LNDC01000064.1, on the reverse strand, counting down.
GGTATTAGAAGGAAGTGGTTGCCGGCGCGATCGCAAAGCGTCTCGGAACCAGAATCGCTTTTTTAGGATTTTAGAAACGAGTTACCCCACATAAGCAGCTAACTCATCGAGTCGCGATCGCCAATCTTCATCGTGACGCAAAACAAAAACGTGATATCTCGTGTTGTACTCCAAATCATCGCGTTTGGCTTGGTCTTTTTGGCGCTGTTCCGTACGATCGTGGACCGAACCGTCGCAGAATACAGCTACCTTTGCCTTTTTATAAAGAAAATCCGGTTTGCACTGCGCTTCGGGAATTAATTCCTGGGCAGTGTCGGGGAGTTTGATGCCCCGTCGGTACAGTTCGTCGAGAACATCTGCCTCCAGAGGGGAATTGGGGTCGATTTGGGAACGTAGTTTCTGATAATGTTCGTCGCGGGAAAGATCCTCCTGATGGCGTTGTAGGGTACTGGTTTGGAGTTGTTCGAGGAACGTACGTACCAAATAGCGATCGAGTAAGGGATGGTCGAACTGATTGCTGTAAGATAGCAAACATTTGTAACAGGCGCGAGCGCAACCTTCTTGTTCTGGCTGACCTTCTTGTTGGAAGTGGCTAATCTCCAGGGCTGTATCGGCTAGTCTTTGAAATGCCTTGGGATTTTCCAGAATTCGCGAGAGAACGCCAGCCCCTCCTTCGGATGCTTCCCAGAACAGCAGGTAATTGCCTTCCCCTAGTCGTTCGGAGAGCAGTTCGTTTTCCTCTAGTTTGTAAACGGTTTGGATGGCACGTTCGATCGCGTGTTGAAAGGTGGCGAGGTAGGCTTGGGCGTTTTCGTCGGGCAACTCGGCTAGTTCGACCAGCATGACGTTGCAAGTGTCGGACACCATTAAGTTGACTTCGGTTTGCAAGTTTTCGGGGAGTTTGGTGTTATTTCCTGCTTTGTTGCCCCACCACTCGCCGGTGTCGAGATCGAGTTTGAAACCTTGTTCGTTGGCTCGTCGCAGACCGCGATTGACGCGCCAAAGTTCGGCCGTTTCGCCGTAGGTGAGCTGCAGCAGTTTTTTTCCTTGCGAGTCGGTTACTGTGGCTAGCTCTTGTTTCCCTTCAGCAAAGCGAAAGTGGGTGGTGATGTTGTAGCCGTGTTTGAGCCGTTCTTCTTCATCGCAAGTAATTCGCTTGTAACGGCGGGTACTGAGGCTTTCCAGAGTAAATAGACGGTTGAGTTTGGCGGGGTTGCCGTTGCTATCAGTGGTAATTCGCGCTCCGCAATGCTCGCAGGTATCGCGACTGATGCCATCGCCGGCGTGGAAATAGCCGCAATTGGCGCAGAGGGCAGCGCGTTGGTAATCCGGTCCCCCGACAGGTAGTTTGGTTTTATTAACTTGATATGTAGAGCCCTCGTAGTAGACGATATTATTGGGGGCCAGTTCTCGAATGGCAACCACTTTGGGACGGGCGAGGAACGCGCTTTTGTCGCCGGCGCGAATGTAGGCTCGGACGGGCAAGCGGGGAAAGTTGAATCCAGGGAGAAATCCTTCGGAAGCCAGGTAGCGGTAAGGATAAAATGCAAAGTCAGTTCTGCCACTGCGGTCTTCTTGCCCTACCAGTAGAGCGCGCTGTCTTTCGGCTTCTTGTCTTAAGTCTTCGGCATTGTCTCGCTCTTTTTTGGAAACGCCACCACTGGCGGCGCGATCGATCGTAGAGCGGGCTTTTTGGAGTTGAGTAACGGCATCGTGATATAAGTTCCGCCAGCGATCGCAAGCTTGGTCAAATTGATTCAGAGCGTTCTCCAGAGTTTGCCGCAACCATGATTCGGACCCCCAACTAGTACGTTGCAAATCTTGTTGGCAAAAGCGATCGCTAAGAATGGAGCGCGCAGCTTGGACGCATTCTTCCAGCTTTTCGGGGGATAAGGTTAGCTGTTGTTGGATGCTCTCTTTGAGGGGGTAGCCTTCGCAATCGAGGTCCAGGATTTCGTTCATCGAGCGCCCCAAATCCGCACCTGTCCAAGCCAGCCAGAGCGAGTGTAGGTGAGAGATGACCATGTCTTGGTTGGCAAGTTCCAGTTTCGGCGGGAACACCACCCCGGCAACCATTTGCTCTTGGCGCTGGTAAAAGTATTGGTCGTGGCCGCTGCTAGCGGAAGCATAGGAAATCACCAGGGCTTCGCTGCCCCCACGTCCGGCGCGTCCGCTACGTTGGGCGTAGTTGGCAGGGGAAGGGGGAACGTTGCGCAGGTGAACTACGTTTAAGTCGGAAATATCAATACCTAGCTCCATGGTGGGAGAGCAAAACAGGGCGGAAAGCTGACCCCGGCGAAATCGATCTTCTCGCTCTTGACGATCGTAATTGCTTACTTGACCTGTATGTTCGCGTCCTTCCAAACTGGAAATGGAGAAAGCCTGGTGTTGGTAAAAATCTTTAAAAAAGCGATTGACCGGCAGTTCCGGTTCTTCCGATCCTTGCAGGCGTTTGGAAGTGAGAGGGTCGGCAGCGATGGTATCGGCATTGCTGACTTTCCATTTAATAGAAGTGACGCACAATTGGACTTTGTTGTCTTGGTTCTTCCGTCGCAAAAATCCCGAAGTATGCAAAACTTCCACCAATGCTTCGATGAGATCGTTGTATTCTGTCTTGGATAGCGGTTGTGGCAACCAAGGCCAGGCACGCTCCGATCGCAGAAACTTACCAACTTTACTGCTAACGGTGAGCTTCACTTCTGCCGGAGTGCGACGATTGTTTTGCTGGCCGCTGCGTAAGCTAGCATATTTGGCTTGTTGGAGGGTTTCGGCAGAATCGATTTGCCAGACATCCACCAGAGTTTGTTCCACCCGTTTTCTTAACTTATCTATCTCATCTTTTTGTAGCGACTTGGCATCGATCGCTAGTTCTTTTCGCAATTGGTCCAGCAACACTTTGGCAGCTTGGTAGCGTTGGGAAGACGTTGCTTGTAGCAAAATGGGATGCTGGCGATCGCGCCATGGTTGGGGATTTTGGCAAATTTCCCAAAGCCCCTCGTACTCAATTTCCAGCAACCCACACTGTTCTAAATTGGGTTGGACAATACGCCAGCCCCGGCGCAAGTCTTCGTAGAGGCGGTACTCTACCAAATCCCGAAAGGTTTCCTCATTGCGCAATCGCGCTTTACCGTAACTGACCGGTTGCTGGGCATAGGATTCTTGAGACAATCCCATGCGTTCTACGACAGCGACGGCAAGATTATCGTGGGTGAGTTCTCCTTCTTGCTGCAATGCCCGGTATAGGGCAGCTCTCAAAAAACTGGTGCGCGTGAAGTCGTTAAAATGTCCTGCTTGTAGGGAAGCATCCTGGCGATTGTCGGTGAAGCTGAGAATTTTGTTGGCTTCCTGGGCGATCGCACCTCGCTTGCTAGCATTGCGCAGGCGGCTGACTGTGGACAAGCACAACAAGGTGGTGGCAGTGCTGCGTCCTTCGCTGCTGAGGCGAGAAAGTTTGCTATATTCGCTCGATCGGGAATCGTGAACAACACCACAGTTAAGACAAGTCAGGAAGGGTTGGGGAACAAACCATCCATCAATCCCCTTCTCAGGGTCGCTTTCCGAACTGCTGGCAATGTTGCCGTTGGGATAGACGTGCAATGATTGGGGAATGTAGCGCTTGTAATCTTTTTTGACTCTTCTACCGTAGCGTTTGGTGTCGTTGAACCAGTTATCCGGCAAGCGGTTAATGTCTTCCTCCGGTTCCCAAAGCCCCGGTTCGTCGAGGGTGAAATATCCCTGTTGGACATCTTCGCCATCTATTTGAGTTTCCACATCGTTGGGAAGCAGCGGTGTGAGGGTGTTTTGCTCTCGGTTGTAGCGCACCAGATAGTAGTCCTGACCGCACTCGCGGCAGAATTTCAACGGGTAGAGCAGCCGATCGCCGCTGGTGGCATACTGACCTTCCAAAGTAAGAGAACGATTGTCTCTGGATTCCAGGGTGGCGTAGACGCTGCCGCCTTGGGAAATAAATTGGTGCAGTCGAAACGCGATCGCGCCAGTTTGGCTGCCCCACAGAAAGACTGCCTCTAGAGTCTCGCGACAGGTTTCTCGATCGACCCCTGTTTCTTCAGCCAGTTGTTGTGCCCCTTGGGAAATGGAAATTGGCTGGCGGCGGACCAAGCGATCGCCTTCTCGGACAAGCCCAAAATTATTTTCGATCCAGGCTGCTAGGGGATGTTGTAAAAAAGCTTCCTTGGTGCGTTCGGCTTGTGGTGGTAAGCCTTCGGTCAGGCTGGCGTGCAGTTCTGCCACATCTGGTTCCGGACGAGCGATCGCGCGTTCCAAAGTTTCGTCGATGGTATTGTGTGTGGGCACTTCCACCCCGAACAGTTGGCTGGCTACCCCGGCCACAGTTTGGCGGCGGTCTTCCCGACTGCCTTCGGTAGCCATGGTGGCAGAAGTACCGATACACAGGAGATTGTCGTTTTGGCACCGTTCGCGGAGCTTGCGCACCACCATAGCCACATCCGCCCCCTGACGGCCGCGATAGGTATGCAGCTCATCTAGAACCAGGAATTTCAAGTTGGGGGACGATACGAGTTTTTTCTCGTAGGCAGTACGAGACAGCATGAGTTCCAGCATCACGTAATTGGTCAGCAAAACGTGAGGCGGATGGTTTTGAATGGCGCTTTTTTGCTCCAAACTTTCTTGTCCGGTATACTGTTCCACGCGGATGTGGCTGTTGGAAACTTTGCTGAGATATTTTTCAAATTCTTCTTTTTGGGAATTAATCAGGGCATTCATGGGATAAACCAGAATCGCCCGCACGCCTTCTATCTGCGGATTTCTCAATAAATCATCAAAAATAGGCACCACATAAGCCATGCTTTTACCAGACCCAGTTCCCGTAGTAAGGACGTAGGACTCGCCACGATTGGCTGCCAGAAAGGCTTCCTCTTGGTGGCGATAGAAGCGAAATTCGGGAAAGTAGCGCCGGCAGTCGGGGTGCAAAATGCCGCGCTTGATGAGTTCGTCAGTGCTACTTCCCTGTTGGTAAGCGAGGTTGATTTGCACCAGGGGGTCGCGCCAGAGCTGGCCTCGCCCTAGTTCTTCATCTACAAAGTTTTTGACGCGGTTGTCACGAATGGTGAGAAAGCTTTCAATATAGCGGCGGTAGTCGTCGATGACTTCATCGCGCAGGCGGAAAATGTCCAGCGGGGCGCGGCTGTTGTCGGTTTGGAAGGGGGTTGGCTGGGATCGATTGTCGGTGGTTTCTTCGCTGGTGGTCGTGGTGGATGCCCTGCTGTGGCGTTGGTTCACGCGATCGCAAATTTGTTCGGCCAGTTGTTCGCTCATGCTTGCCGGGTCGATGACTTCCCCCAGTTGCGCGAAATCCCAGTCTTCGGGAATCTCGGAAAAAAGCGCGTCGAGTTGGGATTCGGTGAGGGATTCAACATCGCTGCAGTCGAGGTGGGTGGCTTGCAAGGCTAAAAGTTGGCTGGTCGCCGCGATCGCTTGTTCGCCTTTGGCAATGAGGTCTTTTAATTGCATGGTATTCATAGAACTTGCTGGTGCCAAAAAGGAGCTTTCAAAGAACGGACAAAAGGAGAGGGATGCTGGTGAGAACCGCTGACCATCAAAGCACGCATGGCTCGCGTACAGCCGACAAACAGCAGGCGGCGCTGTTCGTTCAAAACGGTTTCTTCTTCGCTGCCGGGGAGGTCTTCATCGAGGTGCGGCAACTGTCCCGCTTCCAGTCCCACCACCGCCACAAAGGGAAATTCCAATCCCTTCGCCGAGTGCAGGGTCAGCACTTTGATGTGGGAGGCTTCCAAATCGATTTCGCGGCTGGAAACGTGCTTGGCAGCCAGTCCCAAGTGAGATAATTGTTTGGCGATCGCTTTGGCAGTCTGATTGTCGGGACACAAAACCGCTCCACCATGTAAGGGCAAGCGATAAGTTTTGGCGGCGGTTACGAGAAAATCCCGGATGAAGTCAATCTGTCGATCGCGATCGTCGGTTAAAAGTAAGGTAGGCGGGTCACCTTGGTGGGAAGAAGGCGCTTCGGCTTCGCTCACCGCAGGCGCTTCGGCTTCGCTCACTGCAAGCGGTTCTTGGTCGCTTTCCGAGTTGCCGGCGTTGGTTCCTGCCAGGATTAGCTGGCTGGCATCGAGAATTTGTCGGGTGTTGCGGTGGTTGCGTTTTAGGGAAATGGTGCGTCCGGTGACTTTGAGGTGGGCGTGAACTTGTTTCCAGCTAAAGCCGCGATGGTAGATGGATTGGGAAGCGTCGGCGGTGAGGTATACGCCCCGAAAATCGGGAACCAGAGACAGCAAAAAACGCAAAGCCACGGGAGTGAGGTCTTGGGCTTCGTCAACCACCAATCCCCGGTAGGGTGGCTCATTTTGTTGGGCTACATCCAGGGCATTTTGTCGCAACTGTCCCCAAGAGAGCAAACCGTCAGCCGCCAAGCGATCGCGCCAGGTTTCGTAAACGGCCCAGATGGCCTCGCGAATGCTGCTTTTCAGGGGCATCCCGCGCCCGCGACGGTCGAAATCCAGATAGGCTTGGCAGGTGGTGAGTCCCCAAGCTTCGATAACATCTTCAAATTCCGACAGCAGGTAAGCAGCCCCCAACTGTTGCAGGTTTTGCCGGCGAACTTGGCGGTCGAAAGCATTTTTGGCAGGGATGGCAGTGGTTTCCAGGGCGGCTTCCAGGTATTCCCAAGCTTGTGGCTGTTTGATAAATTTGGGTTTTCTCCATCGACGGACATGGTATTGGTATGTGAGGGAGTCTACCGTGGTGACGGTTACGCCGGCTGCCTCTAGCGATCGCCCCAAAAGCTGTTCCAAAAGCTGCCGCGAATAAGTGACCAGGGCGTTGGTGTAGGTGGTAAACAGCAGGGGACGGTAGCCCAATTCTAGAAGTTTTTGGACGCGATAGATAGCTAGGGTAGATTTGCCAGTACCGGGACCGCCTTTCACCAAAATTGGACCCTCGCGACCGAAATCCAGCACTTTTTCTTGTTCCGGGTCCAGTTTTAGCAAAAAAGCACTCAAGTCCCCTTCAAAGAAGCGTTCCAGGTCTTCGGGGTATGGGAGGCGATACTCGGGTTGGGTTTCGATTTGTTCGATGGGGCGGGGGAAAAGATTGTCCAGAATGCGGGCAGTATAACGTTCCGGGATGGACAGTTCCAGCAACTCGTCGGCGTTGGTGACTTGCTGGATAGTTTCCCAGTATTCCTGGGGGATTTGCCAGCGTTGCAGGCATTCGGTGGTGAGTTCCATGGGGAGGGGTTCGCCTTGGCTGCTGGTAGGAAAGCTGGTGGTTTGGGCAGGTGTTTCGGTTATGTTGGACGCAGGTGTTTCGGTTATGTTGGATGCTAGGGGTTCGGGGGAGGTTTCGGGAACGGTGGTGTCGGGGAGTTCGGTGTTGTAGGTGCGATCGCTGCGCGGACGGACGCTGAGCAATTTTACCCAGCCGTTGCCGAAGGTATAGAACAGGCGATAATCGCCGATGCGGACGCGATAGACGTTGTTTTGATAGTTTTTCAGTTTTTTGGCATCACCCCGGGCGGAAATGGGGTCTTTTTCTAAGGTTTTGACGGTTTTTTGGATGCGTTTGCTGACCTTGTGGGGCAGGTTCAGCAGTTCGTTGAGGAAGGTATCGGTGACGGAAACGGTCCAGCTTGCCATGCTTTTTGCTTTCTCCCAGGGGATAGTGAGTCATTTTATCGCTAGAATTTTAGATTTTCAATCGAGGATAGACTGGGGTAAGGATGGTTTGTTTCTGGGAAATTGGGGAAAGGATGCCATTTTGTCTGCTCCCAAGTTGCTCTTTAGGGTTATGTTTCCTCAATTGAATCAATAAATAACGGATGTTTGTGGGCATGGGAGACTAAAAGCCTTGCATATCCCAGGCGGCGAGAACCAATCGGCGGGTACGATACTCACCATAGCGTTTTATTTCGTTGTCTTTGAGGACACGGAAGGTTTCGCTGGGGAAGTCTTCGCCATGAACGTCTTTGGGATCGAGGATATAGCGGAGTTCGTCGCGGGTGAGTCCATAAAGTTTGGCGTATTTAGCATCCAGTTCGGCGCGGAGTTTTGCACGTCTTTGTTCGTCCCAGATAAAGGGTTCGCCGTCGTATCCCATATCTTTTGCGAAGGGTTGCATATCCCAAGCGGTATATACGAGTTCGAGGACGCGGCTGCTGATAAATTCGATGTCTTCCTGGCTGTAAGCTTCTGGGGGAAGAATGGGGAGTTGGCGCATGGTGAAAAATTTTAGATGGGTTCCGCCAACTTTTTGACGAGCTACAAAATCAAGAACTATACTGTTTAAGTTAGCTAACAAACAGGAAATAGATTTTAAGCTTTGTACTTGAGGAAGCATCAATAAAACAGTATCTCCACAACCTGCTATGGGAATCAGAGACGAAATCACTGTTCTTTCGTCTGAGGATCTACAAATATCTCTCCATCCCAATAACCATTTTTGATTCCATTTATCGGTTATTCGATTCTCTACTTCTTTTTTCTCGATCCAGTAACGTGGCGTGATTGTATAATTAGGGTCTTGATATTTTTCTAAAGGAACTTCTGCTAAACCACGTCCTGTTGTTCTAGCTTGTATTGCATAATCACCCCAACGATGATTAAAATGATGAAACATTTTAGCTTCATAGAGGGGGACACGATTTTTGCTAGCTTCAGGTTTAAACAAATCACTATCATTGGACATATCAAACATACGCATAAAAGAAATGCCCCAAGGATTTTGTCCTTTACTCTCGTTTTCGAGAACTGGTACCCGCTGGTAAATTTGTTTGGTAATTTCAGCATCCGCACTGGTACGAAATACGGGACAAGTGAGAGTATTCGGATTCATTAATTTTATTTCATCAGGAGTTAGTGTAAAGTACCTATCTTCTCGATTAAGTTGATTAATATCTCTTATGTAAAAGCAAAAAGTGGGATTAGATTGAGGAAGGTTTTTACCGTTAATAGTTAATATGCAAAATTTCACTACATTAGCTACAGCAGGAAAAATAAATTCTTCATTTTCAAAGCCAGTAACTTTATTAAGTGTGTGATTTTCGATCAAATCTTCAAAAAATTTCTTTGTAGTGTCATCAGAGACAATTCCAGTGGGAACAATAATTCCTGCCCTTCCTTTCTTTCCCACTAAATTACGATCGGTTTCTGCAAACACCGCATACGTATTGATATCGCCTTTGCTGGTCAAAGGAAAACGACCCGACTCGCGCACAAACTTGCCCTGCGCCTCTGCAAACTGCTTCGCCTCTTCCCATTCCTGTGCCAACTTGGGATTGGTCTGCGGCAATCGCTCGATTAACTTTTTCCGCGCTGCACTATTTTTTGCCTTAGCAATTTCTGCATCCCGAGACGCAAAAAATTCCTTCTCCTGCAACTTAATCCGTTCCCACGGCGGATTTCCCATAACGCAATCAAATCCCCCATCTTCAAAAACTTCCGGAAACTCCAACGGCCAGTGAAAGAAATTTTTCTCCTCTGCCAGCTTATTTGCTTCCTCAACTACTTCTCCCGTCATGCGGTCTTCGCGCAAAACCCGGTTTAATGCTGCCGTTGTCGGTAACCACTGCAAATTCTGCTCCGTCAGCGGCATAAAAAACGCCGCCGTCCATAAATTACAAGCGGAATTATCGCGCCACCATCCTTTTTCCTCACGGCTTTGCCGATACTTCGCCTGCTTCTGGCGTACTTGGTCTGCACTGGTTTCCTCAATCTCATCCAGTTCCCGAAACGCTTCCGTATATTGCTCCCTTTCCACAGCCAATTCCTCAAATTCCAGGGAAAGCTGCCCGATTTCCGCATCCCCGCGCTCTCCCTTGTTGCGCTTTTTCAGCAAATTTGCCGTTTTCTTCTCATCTCCCGTCACTGGCTTGTATGCCTTATCCGGAATTCCCTCGTGCAAACAATCCAAATCCAATACCCCCACCAACGAATTTCCGCAGCGGATGCGATGGTCGAGAAATGTCAGCGGATAGCCGCGATAAAATCCTTCAATCCACAACGCCACTTTGCACAAATCCACCGCCAGGGGATTCATATCCACCCCGTAAATGCAATGCTGAATTGCTTGGCGCGTTGCCTGCCGTACCGCATCCGGTCCTGGATGGCTTTCCCCAGTTTGAATTTGTGCCAGTTCCTTGCCAATCCGTCGTGCCGCTGCCAGCAAAAAATGCCCAGAACCGCAAGCCGGGTCGCAAACTTTTAACTCCAACAACGCCGTTTCTTGCTCTTGGCGGGTGGTTTTTCCCTGCAATTTCTGTGCGATAACCGGTTCCAAAGCACTTTTGACCAGTTGTCCCACCAACTCCGGTGGCGTATAATAGGAACCTGTCGATTTGCGATCGCCGCCAGCCACCAAACGAAACTCGTAAAATCCTTGATTCTGCTCGATTTGCGGGCGAAAATCCAACAAACTTTCGTAAATACTGCCCAACTCTTCCACATCCAAAGCGCCGTAGTTCACCCGCCGCATCCGTTTGTCTTGTTCGTAAAGAGACAGATGGCGAATGGCAAGGGATAAGTCGTGATTGTCGATGGCGCAAGTATCCAAATTTTCCAAAGTTCCTTCACCGAACAAATCCCCATTCAACGGCGATAGGTTCAAAAGTTCCCCGCGCCAGTTTTCGTCGAACAAGGCAAAGGTCACCCGCAACCCCTGCCACAGGTCTTGGAAGCCTTCCCGCCGGTAAGTAGGACGTTCCGCCAGCGCCCGCAACCGTTCCATGCTGTAATATTCCCGATAGATACGGGCTTTTTCGGCTGGCGATGAGTGCAGTTGACGCTCATTTTCGCTAGCGAACAAAAGTTCCCGCGACTCGGCTACCATCAAAAAGAGCAAACGATAAATCAATCGCAGCAACTGGCGGTAGTAGTTTTCGGGGGTAAGTTCTCCCGTTTCCACTTGTTCGCGCAACTTGTGGTTGTCACGACGCTGCAAAAACCCGGTTCCCAGGGTAACCAAAGCCGCTTCTACATTATTGCGCAAGCGATCGCGAATCCGTCCCCCTTGCTGGCGGGCTTCCTGGTGGTAATACTCCAGCAAACACTCGTCAGCATCGTCCATTTCCGACGGCAACCGGGAACGGTGGAACAGGCGGAAAAACAAGCCAAACTCGGCAAAGTTCTCACCTTCGAGAATCTGTTCCAAATCGAACTCGATATAGGTCAGCCGGGTCATCAACGACGAATCCCGCAGCAGCCGCCAGCGCAACCCATTGGTCGCGATCGCCCACAGATGTTCGGTACGATTGAGATATTCTTGCACCAACCCGTGTGCCGACAGTCTGGGAGTACCGCTGGGGGGACGTTTTTCCAAATCCACCCGCGCCCCCACAATGTGAACCGGTGGTTTCTCTTCTCCAGGTTCCGCACGATGGGAAATGGCGTAGGTTTGCCCTTCCACCACCGCTGCTTTTGGCTGGTATTTCGGCTGATATCCCAACAGTTCCAACAGGGGAATTGCCCAATACTCCCGGGTCAAACTCGTTGCCGTCTCTCCTTCTGGCAGCCGCGCCAACCGCCGCCGAAACGCATCCCAATACGCCCGGGCATCGCCCCATGCCGTGGCAATTTCATCCGCTAGCTTGTCAGATTTCTGCAAGCCAAAATCTTCCGGGGATTGCCCTTTGATGTCCCCTTCCAGCAACTGTTCGGTCATGTCGGGGGCAATTAAGTTGCCTTCGATTTGTACGCCCGTGAGGTTTGTGGTAACTGCACTCATAGTTCTAAATGCTTCCGCCAATGGACAACGTCAATACATAAAATGGGAAATTTGTCAAGAAAACGATTCTCTTTCACCAGACGCGACGCGAACGGAATCACTCGGGGACAAATTGGCAAATCCCTAAAATATCCATGGGCAACTGGGGCATTACCTTGACTGCCCCTTCCTTGGTCATGGTCCGTACCCGCCGATGGGAGTCTTTCAGGGCTTGGGCGCGATCGTTAGCCCACGCATCCAAATGGGAGGACAATTCCTCCAAACGTCCCAACAATCGTTCGATGCGCGCCTGTTTCTGGGCTAGGGGCAAATCCTCCGTCGGTTCTGCTGTTTCCAACAATTCCCGCGCCTGTTCTACTGACAGCCATTGGGGGTTTGAGGGCGGTCCGCTAAAACCCAACGTCAGGCATTCCTCCGCCAGCAATTGTTCTTCGCGACGATACGGTTGCAGCAAATACCGCGATCGCACCAACAAAACCACCACCGGGTAACTAACAGCATCCGTCACCGTCACCCCGCAGCGGGCAGCCACCGCTTCTCGTGGATTTTTCAACGCCTCTTCCAACAGATGCCGCGCCAACCCTTCCACCAAAGGATGGTTGCGCCCCACAGGTTCTACCCCTTCCGGCGCTGGCGACTCAAAAGAAAGCGATCGCGGCTGGTTCCCCAAAACCGGTTCTAAAACCCACAGAACGTGGGGCAGATACCACGCCTTGTTCTTCTTCACCAAAGACGCATTCAACCGTTCCAAAGCCTCGCGGGTAAAGCGTTCTACCTCTTGCTGGCTGCCCAAAACCGCATCCGACTCCTGCAACTCCCGCTTCACTTCTTCCGGCTTGATGGTGCGCTGGGCAAATCGGGTACGGTTGTGCTGTTCCCGTTGCACAGCATGGTCCCAACGCCGGCGTACTTCCGTTACCGGAGAATCGCCATCTTCCAACAAATCCAGCAACGAAAGCTGTTGGGCTGAGCTAGCGCGCTCGAATAAGGACTGGAACAACGCTTCCGAAACCGCTTCGTTGTCCATGGGAACGGGAACGGCTATTCCCAAAGCTTTATGAATATTTTTTGCCTTGCGCAGCAACACATCCAACACCGCGCCATCCACGGGATTGTCTTGACCGTACAGCAAAACACACTTCACCGTGGGCGCTACTTGCCCGTAGCGATCGACCCTGCCTTCCCGCTGTTCCAGGCGATTGGGGTTCCAGGGCAAATCGTAGTGAATCACGGCAGTAAAATGCTCTTGCAAGTTCAGCCCTTCGCTGAGGCAGTCGGTAGCCACCAACACCCGCCGGCGATACTTCAGCAACTCTTCCAGGCGCGCTTCCCGTTCGTCTTCGGAAAGTTCCCCAGTAATACCGATAACCCGGGCGCTGTCGCGTTTTTTCTTTTCTAATTGTTCTGCCAAAGCACTGGTAACGTAATTGGCAGTGGCAACGTAGCGACACCAAATAATCGGCGTAAATTCATCATCCAGCAAGTTTTTTACCAAAGCGATCGCTTTTTGCAATTTAGCATCTTTTTTCCCCTGCAATTGCTGGGCAGTTTTGGCAAATTCCCGGAGTTTGCGCTTGTCTGTTTCCTTATAAGACCGTTGGGCGCGATCGACCACCACTTTTGGCGTGGCATCGATAACTTGTTCGCGTTCGGTGGGGTCATCGGTGTACGCCGCTGCCAATTCTTCGTCCAGTTCTTCCGCTACTTCCTCGCTATCGGCAATTTGGCTGGCTTTGCGGGTCAGGGTAGCAACAGCGGCTGCCGGAGAAGACATAACGCAGCGGATAATGGCCAGCGCCGACCAATATCGCCCTCTCTGTTGGGCTGTGCCAATATCCTGGTTTTGGTGGTCTACCACCAACCCCCGCGCAAATTCGTATACTTTATCGAACAGTTGGCGGTATTCTTGGGAGAGGCGGTAGGATTCTTCTAAGGAATCTCGTTGGGGAAAGGGCGTTTCATCTCCCAACCACTGTTGGACATCGGCGCGGCGACGCTGGACAAAATGTTTTGCCAATTGGGCGCGATCGCTTTCGCTGAGATTATCCAGGTCCAACTGCTCGAATTGGGGATTGATAAGCCCCACCAACGACAAAAACGAGGTTTCAATACCGCTGTGGGGCGTTGCCGTCAGCAAAATCAAATGGCGATCGCTTTTGGCGGCTACTTGTTCTACTAGTTGGTGGCGCTGCTGCTGGGAACCACCGCTGCTACCTGTGGTTTGTGGTGCGTTGCTGCGAATTGCACAAGTGTGAGCTTCGTCTACAATAACCAAATCCGGACAATGGGCGAGAAAACTGGCCCGCCGGCGATCGCTTTTGGCATAGTCGAGACTAACGATAATGTGGCGGTAGTAGCCAAAAACGTGATGGTCGCCGGAGGGAAGCGATCGTTCCAACTTAGAAACCGTTCCCGAACGAACCACCACCGCATCAATATGAAACTTCTCCCGCAATTCCCGCTGCCACTGGTCGCACAGACGGGGCGGACACAAAACTGCCAACCGCTTCACTTCCGCGCGATCGAGCAACTCCCGGGCAATCAACCCCGCTTCAATGGTTTTGCCAATCCCCACATCGTCCGCAATTAACAACCGCGCCGTCTCCAACCGCAGCGCCATCAACAACGGTACTAGCTGGTACGGTCGAGGTCGCAGCGACAGTCGCCCCAAACAACGAAACGGACCCGCGCCGCTACGCAAACTCAACCGCGCCGCATCCATCAGCAACCGCGCTGCCGTATGGTCTTGAACCGCTTCTGCCGTTGGTAGGGGAAATTCGGCTGGTTCGATATTCTCCAACTCTCCCAGCAAGGGACGATAAACGCCGCGCGTCTGTTCTTCGTCACCGCTAAGGGGGCGCAGGCGAATCAAATCGGGATTATCGGATGGCAAAACCACCCAGTGGCGCTGGCGACAGCGAACCACCGAACCGGGAGTTGGATTTGGTTTGTCGGTTGTTGCGGATTTGGTCATGGTTGGGGATTTTGATTTTTGCCGCCGAAAGCGAACTAGAAGCGTTCAACGCTAGCGATCGCTTTTTATAGATGAAACGGACATCATCAACACGAAGGTCAATGGTTGTCCGGTGATTTGGTTAGTCAAGGGCTAACTTCTAAAAACTTTGCTGTGCCCGGTTATTGTACCGCCCAATTTTCTAAAATGTCAATTGAATCTCTTTTGTACAAGGTTTGCTCAATCATCTAGAAGTCTTTCCCCAGGATCGTCTACTAGATTTTTCAAGTAACTTATCCAGTCTCCATCTTGCTGGATGCTGCAACCATCCCAAAATATTGCCTACTGTCAGTTCTATATCCGCCGCAAACACCGGAACTGGCAATGGCAAGCTGGCTGTTTCTTGCTAGAATAATTGCGACCGAGGTTCAATCGCGATGGTCCGAAGCATCCTACCATTGGTGAAATCGGTGGTCCGGTTTCTTGGGAGAAGCGATCGCCATTATATCGGCGATCGCTCGCTGGAAAAAATCCCCACCATAAAATGCGTCACCATAAGCAAGCGCTCGCGAAAACAAATTTTCTGGCCCCAGGTGGAATGTCTTGGTTGTTATCCAAGATTAAAATACTCTTGGAGTGATGTTGTTATAAATGAGGCTTCCTGTTCTTTATCAAGTTCTATCAGTTTGGTTTTCTTGGAAGAACCAGTATCAACATAAATCACATAGCAAGTTCTTTTTCCTCCCTGCCCAGTATTTCTAGTTTCTTTTTTATATAAAAGCTGCTGTAGTCTTGAGACTTCAAACTTCTTGTCACCAAACCAAGAAAGTGGCTGGGAAGATACGATCGATTTCTCTTGACTGGCAGTAATATAAGTCCAATTGACCCATTTAGCGATCGCGTAGTAAGTTAGAACGATTCCTGCTACTACAAATATTAGCAAAGTTAATCCTATATCACTTATTGTTGAGAATAATATAATATCCCAAACAAACGTAAATACAGTAATAATTATCGTACCGAAATCAAACCATTTAATGGCAATAGTTATCTCATTACCGGTGCGATCGAGCCGGATTCTATCAGGAGGAGTTGCACTGTGGAAGTTATTCGTCATTTTTCCATGTCATCTCAACAACAATAAGTTTTCCAGTCTAAACCGAACGAGGGAAATAGGAGCTTTTTTTCAATAAAAATGGGAAATAGAATAAGCTTTATAAGGATAGCGCGACAGAAGAATCTTTTTGCTAACGGCGCCCGAACCATCTAAATGAATAAAAGCAAAGTTGGTAAAACAATATTCATCTGCTTTAGATTTAATGAGAAAGTGAATAGTTTCGCCTTCTTCATGCAAAATATACTTGGGAGCTTCTGGGCGATAACTTTCCCCAAATCGCTTAATCCCAGGGCATCGGCGGCAATTTTTCCAAACATGGCTCGAGC
>NZ_LNDC01000063.1 GCF_001870905.1 Geitlerinema sp. PCC 9228 | reverse complement strand
ACTGGTGGCAATTCCCTGTTCCAAATCGCCGGTGACATCCGACATGGCGGTTAAAAATAGATTGCCAAAACTGTGCCCTTCCAATCCTTTGCCGTTGCGAAACCGGTATTGAAACAACTCCGTCAGCAATTTTTCTTCATCTGCCAAAGCCGCAATACAGTTGCGCAAATCGCCAGGCGGTAATACCCCCATTTCTCGACGCAAGCGACCGGAAGACCCGCCATCGTCAGCTACGGTTACCACAGCGGTAATATTGGCGCTATACTGTTTGAGTCCCCGCAGCAAGGTGGAAAGACCAGTTCCCCCACCAATAGCGACAATTTTCGGACCTTTGTGCAGGCGGCGGTGGGTTAGCAGCATGTCTACCAATTCTTCATCGCCGTCGGGATGCAAGACTTCGGTGATGGAACCAAAGGTACGGGTTTGACCCCAGAAAACCAGCAGCAATCCCAGAATCATGGCCATCGGACCGCTGACGTAGCTGGGAATGACGGAGGTGATTTGGGCTAAAACGGTTTCTACAAACTGGATGATGTGGAAAACTGGAGTTAGTTTCACCCAAATGGCAATTCCCAAACTGGTGAGCAAGACCCCTGCAGCACTGACTAGCAACCACCGTTTCACCAACAATCCTGGTAGCAGCCACTTCAACCATCCTCCGAAGCGATGTTGGCGAGAGTCTTGTCGTAAGCTGCGAAAAGCCTTTTTGAATTGATTCCGGGACATAGCTGCAACGCCTAGCAATAAATTTCCAGTTTCTGAGCCTAAATGTAGGGGAATTACCAGAAAAACACAAGTCTGGTTCTGATAATGAATGGTCGTTTTTTCTGCTAGATTTCCCACAGAACCGGAAAAACCGTACAAATGGATCCTCAAGAAGTATATCCACCGGGAAAGGGAATGAATTCGCTATACTGAAAGGGATTAATTGCTAGACAACTGCAGTGCCAGCTAGTATCTGTCCATGGGAATGGGTGGGTGCACTTTGACAAACAACTATGGCCGAACCGCTGATCGAACTGAAGGGCATTAGCAAGCAATTTGGCGATAAGAAAGTCTTGGATGGGATTGACCTCACCATCTACCAGGGCGATGCTTTAGCTATTATCGGTCCGTCGGGAACGGGAAAATCGACGATTTTGCGGATTATTGCCGGACTGACGGCCCCCGATGCCGGGGAAGTTTTTTTGAAAGGGGAGTTGCGGAAAGGGTTAATTGACGATGGGGACATGCCGTTTACCATTGGGATGGTGTTTCAACATGCTGCCCTGTTTGACTCCCTGACGGTGGATGAAAATGTAGGATTTTCTCTATACCAGCATTCGCGGCTGCCTCGGGATAAAATTCGCCGGTTGGTGGAACAAAGCTTGGAAAAAGTGGGATTATCGGGCATAGCAGATAAGTATCCCGCACAGCTATCGGGAGGGATGCGCAAACGCGTTAGTTTTGCTAGAGCGATTATTGCCAATCCTGACAATCCCCAACAGGCACCAGAGGCGATTTTATACGACGAACCAACGGCTGGGTTGGATCCGATTGCGTCTACCGTGATTGAAGATTTGGTGCGGGATTTATCTGGTTCGCAAGGTTCCTGTCAAACCTATGTGATGGTGACCCACCAAGAAAGTACCATTCGTCGTACGGCCGATCGCGTGGTATTTTTGTATCAGGGGAAGGTACAGTGGGAAGGACACGTACGGGAGTTGGATGAGACGGACAATTCTCTCATTCGACAGTTTACTAGCGGTAGTGTGGATGGTCCGATTCAAGTGTTGGGATAGCTTTTATTTAGCAAAGTGGCTTAGGATATTGTATGCGATCGCGAACACTTCGAGAAGGCATTGTCGGTTTGTTTATCCTCGCTTCCGTGGGATTGCTGGGATTCCTGATTTTCTGGCTGCGGGGGGTGAACCTAGGCAAGCAAAATTTTGAGATTAAGGCTAAGTTTCAAAATGTGGCGGGCATGAAGTTGGGGGCTGCGGTACGCTATCGTGGGGTTACGGTGGGGAAAATTGTGGATTTGCACATTGCTACCCTCGACGAAACCAATGGGACTGATTTATCTGCCCAACCGGCTGCCGATTACACTCAGGTGGTGGCGGTGACCCTACGAATTCAACCGTCGGATTTAAGAATTCCTAAGGATGCGGTGGTGGAAGCCAATCAGGTGGGGTTGATTAGCGAAACCCTGATTGACATTGTTCCCCAGGATAATCTCCCCCAAGATGCCAGTATTGCTCCACCCCTATCGGAAAATTGCCCGCAACAAAATATGATTATTTGCGATGGGGATTGGGTGAAAGGGCGCATTGGTGTCAGCTACGATTCTTTGATTCGTTCGGTGGAAACGCTTTCTACGCGCTTGGAGGAAATTTCCCAACGTCTGATTGAAGATGAAAATTTCCTGCAAGATATCAAACGGGTGGTAGCCAATACTGCCGATGCTACGGGAGAGTTGGCGCGATTGGGTCGGGAAGTCAGTACTCTCACCAGTTCCGTGCGCAACGAAGTGGGTCAAGTTTCCGATGCTGCCGTTGCTTCCACCAATTCTATTCGCCGTCTATCGGAAGATATTCGCATCACTGCCAATCGCCTCAATACCACGACGCAAGAGGTGAATCAGTTAGTGGAAAATGTGAATAGTTTGGTGACAAACAATCAAGAAACGGTAGTGGCAACCCTGGAAAACCTGAATCGAGTTAGTTCAAACTTGCAAAGCACAGTGGAACGCTTGCAACCACTTACGGAAGAGGTGGGATCGCAAGCATTTGTCCAAAATCTAACCCAGCTTTCCGAGAATGCCGCGATCGCATCCGAACAGCTACGCCAAGCTTCGGAAACCCTCGCCGATCCTGCCAATTTAACCATGTTGCAGCAAACCCTAGATTCCGCTCGCGCTGCTTTTGACAATGCTGCCAAACTCACTTCCGACTTGGATGAGTTGATGGGCGACCCGGAATTTCGCAACAATTTACGGGATTTGGTGGAAGGGTTAAACCAGTTGGTTTCCTCCACGGAAACGCTAGAACAGCAAACGCAACTGGCCCAAGACTTACAACCCATCTCTCAAACTCTACGCCAGTACGAAGACCGCGCCGCCAAAGTACCTCCAGCTGAAAAATCCATCAAACTGCCGCCTTGGATCGAACAGCCTGCCAACCAATCCGAGCGCTCTACTTATACAAACAACCTTTAAAAAGATTTTGCTAGCATCGCGATCGCTACCTCCGAGCTAGCAAACTACTCCCCCATGCTAAAATAACCGGTGTCACACCAACTTCGGTCAAGCCATGTGTGGTTCTAGAAAATGGGTTTTGTCTTGCCTGCTTCTGGGTAGTTGGTTGGGGATGCCAGTAGCGATTGTTGGCAATTTTGCCACCAACGAAGCGATCGCGCAAACCAACATCAACCGCCAGCGACCCGTTTTGCAAATCGGCAGCGAAGGGAAAAACGTCTCCCAACTACAAGCTGCCTTAAAACTACTGGGATACTACCAAGGCGATGTTGACGGGGTTTACGACCAAGCAACTGCCGATGCCGTCTCCCAATGGCAATCGGAATCGGGGGTCCCCGCCGATGGTATTGTAGGAGAAGCCACCTGGAATCTGCTGTTTCCCGGTCAAACCGCCAACAGCCAAGCTGTAGAAACTGCATCCGACCCCCCCAACAACCCCGACAGCGAAAACAATTGCAATTGTCCCCAACCCGACAACAACAACCAAGAAAACGCCAATACGGCCGTGAGTCTTCCCATTTTGCGGCGCGGCATGCAAGGCAGTGCCATCGAGCAACTACAAGAACGACTGCGCGTGTTAGGCTATTTCCGAGGACAGGCAACGGGATTTTTTGGTTCGCAAACGGAAGCTGCCGTGGAAAGCTTACAAGCCGAGAACCAAATTGCTGTAGACGGCGTGGTTGGTCCGACAACTTGGCGTGTTTTGTTACGTTAGGGGGAAATATCTTGAAAACTTCTGACTCTACCATTTCCAAAGCCGAGACCCAATTTTATACCTGGCGCGGCTATCGCTGTGCTTACGAGGCATACGCACCCAATTCTACAAGCGATGAGTCAAAAACCCCGTTATTGCTAATACATCCCATCGGCGTGGGATTATCCCGTCGTTTTTGGGACCGTTTTATCGCTGCCTGGCAAAATTCCCATCAAGATCGTTGGTTGTACAACGCCGATTTGCTAGGATGCGGGGAAAGCGATATGCCGCGCCTTGCCTATACGCCGGATGATTGGGCCGAACAGCTACAGACATTTATCGACCAAGTTATCCAAAAAACCGTTATTGTGATTATTCAAGGTGCTTTGTTCCCGGTAGGCATCAAAATGGTGCAAAAACAAGCACCCGTGCAAGGCTTGATTCTTTCAGGACCGCCAGCTTGGGGAATTATGAGCAAACCTACCTCTCAAAATCGCCATCGGCTTTTCTGGAGTGGCCTTTTCGATACGCCTTGGGGAGGTTGGTTCTATCGCTACGCGCGCCGGCAGCAGTTTTTAAAGAATTTTTCCATTCGCAAGCTATTTGCCAATCCCGACCAAGTGGACAGCCAGTGGTTGCAAATGCTGCAAAACGGTTCCCAATCCTTTGCCAGTCGCTATGCTGTGTTTTCCTTTTTGGCAGGATTTTGGCGGGAAGATTATTCCCAGGCGATTGCGTCGATTTCCCAACCGACGTTGGTGGTGATGGGAGAAAAAGCTTCTAGCATCAGTCGCGATGGCAAAGGGGAATCCCCGCAAGAGAAAATCCAAAACTATCAATCCGCTTTACCCAACGGCGAAGGGAAAATTATCCCGGGAAGAAATGTCCTGCCTTACGAATCTACGGAGGCGTTTTTCGCCACCATTCAACCTTTTGTTGAGAAAATTTCTTAAAGGAATAGGGGGATTTGTGAACGCCATTGTTATTTTCGGCAGGTTGTGTCTGGCAGCGATTTTCGTTTATGGCAGTATTACAGGTATCCTTGATTTTTCGATGAAACAGGAAATGATAGCCAATAAAGGGTTGCCGATTCCTACGGTATTGTTGTTGGGAAATATTGTTTTCCAAATTGTGGGTGCTATCTCTTTAATTACGGGATTGCAAACTCGTTGGGGGTCTTTGGTATTAATTGTATTTTTGGTGCCAACTACTTTGGTTTTTCACAATTTTTGGGTCAATTCGGAAGAAACCATTCCCTTTTTGAAGAATTTGGGTTTAATTGGTGGATTGCTGATGGTGTATTCTCTGGCTAGTTATATGGACGATTAAAGGCTACCCACGGTTGGGTTACAATACCGATTTAGAAGTTCTTTTCCTCTATCTTTCCCGATCGCAATTTTTTGATGGTTTATGACAGCAACATCGTTGACGGGTGATACAATAGCAGCGATCGCTACGGCTGTGGTTCCCCAACAAGGGAGTGTGGGAATCGTACGGGTATCGGGAGATGAAGCCGTTTCGATTGCCAAAAAATTATTTCACGCACCCGGTTCGCAACCTTGGGAAAGCCATCGCATTCTCTACGGTTTTGTCAAACATCCAGAAACTGGCAACACGGTAGACGAAGCGTTGTTGCTGTTGATGCTAGCACCCAAATCCTACACCCGGGAAGATGTGGTGGAATTCCACTGTCACGGGGGAATTATTGCCGTACAGCAAGTTTTGCAACTGTGTTTGGAATCCGGTGCCAGATTGGCACAGCAGGGAGAATTTACCCTACGCGCCTTTCTCAACGGTCGGTTGGATTTAACTCAAGCGGAAAGCATTGCTGACTTGGTGGGTGCGCAATCGCCAGCAGCGGCGCAAAGTGCCTTGGCGGGATTGCAAGGAAAATTAGCCACACCTATCCGCAGTTTACGCAGTACTTGCCTAGATATTTTAGCAGAAATTGAGGCGCGTATCGATTTTGAAGAAAATTTGCCTCCTTTGGATATAGAAGGCATTGTGGAGCAAATTCAAGGGGTCAACCGGGAAGTTAGCCATTTGCTGGAAACTGCCGACCGTGGGGAATTGCTGCGTTCCGGGTTAAAAGTGGCGATTGTGGGTCGTCCCAATGTGGGAAAATCGAGTTTGTTGAATGCGTGGAGTCGTAGCGATCGCGCCATTGTTACCGAACTACCGGGAACCACCCGCGATGTTGTAGAATCTCAGTTGGTGGTGCAAGGGATTCCCGTTCAGGTTTTGGATACCGCCGGGATTCGGGAAGCCAGCGACCAAGTAGAAAAAATGGGGGTCCAGCGATCGCGCGAAGCTGCCGAAAAAGCTGATTTGATTTTACTGGCCATAGACGCACAAGCCGGCTGGACCCAAGAAGAGGCTGAAATTTATCACAATGTCAAGCAACGACCCGTTATTTTGGTAGTTAACAAAGTTGATTTGCTGGATGGGGGCGATAGAAATCAGCTCCAAGAAATAGAAAACGCGATCGCTGGCGATGGTAATTTTATTCAAATTGTAAAAACCGCCGCTGCCAAACCAGAAGGCATCGACCAATTGGAAAATGCGATCGCGCAAGCCGTACACACCGGGAATCTGCAAGCCGCCGACACCGACCTCGCCATCAACCAGCGACAAGCCGCCGCCTTAACCCGGGCCAAAAATGCCTTAGAACAAGTACAAAAAGCGATCGCAGATGACCTCCCCCTCGACTTTTGGACCATCGACCTGCGCGAAGCCACCCAAGCCTTTGGCGAAATCACCGGCGATGAAATTACCGAATCCATGCTCGATCGCATCTTCAGCCGTTTCTGTATCGGCAAATAGCCGCACCCCCTAAGGCATTTCCACCTTTTGCTGCAGCGACTTCAGGTATTCGGTATTGACCCCCGACTCCCGTGCCAAGGAAATCTTACCCGTTCTAGCCATTTCCCGAATACCAAACTTACTTAACACCCGGATAATCGCCACCATTTTGCCAGGGTCGCCGACCACTTCCACAATCACAGAATCCTCAGCCACATCCACCACCCGTGCGCGGAAGATTTGCACAATTTCCAAAACCTCCGACCGGTTGGAACTAGTAGCATTCACCTTCAGCAGCATCAACTCCCGTTCTACGCAAGGCTTATTCGTCAAATCCTGAACCTTGAGAACATTAATCAACTTGTACAGCTGCTTGATAATTTGTTCGATAATCCGTTCGTCTCCCGGAACCACCATGGTAATCCGAGAAATCCCTGGTTTTGCCGTCGGACCTACCGCCAAACTTTCAATATTGAATCCCCGGCGCGCAAACAAACCAGCAATACGAGTGAGGACACCAGCTTCATCTTCGACCAATACAGAAAGTGTGTGTTTCATGATGTAATTCCAACGATAGAAGCAACTAAGAAAAATCTCTAAAAGAGGGAAAAGAGGAAAAATAGGGGAATAGGAAGTTAGGGAAATACAATTTCTGGTTTTAATTGTTTTCTCCCATACTCCCATACTCCCATGCTGGGAAAATCAATTTCGTAACAATTCTCTCATTGAGACTCGGATTGCGACTCCACCGCCTCGGTTGCTGGTTCCGTTTTTAGCAAGAACCGTAAAAATGGTGGAGTGATGAACGTCGTCACAATCACCATCACAATAATGCCAGCTTCCAACGATTCCGAAAGTGCACCGCTAGCCGCACCAATGCCAGCAAAGACCAAGCCAACTTCGCCTCGGGGAATCATTCCCACGCCAACCGCCAGGCGGTTGATACCGGGTTGGTTGAAAATCGCAAATCCAGAGACGATCTTGCCTAAAATCGCCACCACAATCAAAAAGGCAGCAATAATCAAACCTTCGCGATTGCTGGGAACCGCTGGGTTGAGTACCGCCAAATTGGTTTTGGCACCAACCACCACAAAGAAAATCGGCACAAAGAAATCAGCAACCGGCGCAATTTGTTCTTCTAAATCTTCCTGAATTTCCGTTTCTCCCAACACCAAACCAGCAGCAAACGCACCGAGAATGGCTTCTAGCTGAATGGCAGCTGCCAGGTAAGCCAGCAAAAACGCTACCACCAAAGCTGAAATCAACAGCGGACCTCGGGTTTTCAGTTCCTTGACCAAAGACACGAAATAACTGCCAAGGAAACGACCCACGAGAATCACGCCTACAAGAAAAGTAGCGGCCCCCAAAATCAGGTAAACCACATTGGCTACCTCAATTTCACCAGTTTTCACCAGGCTGCTGACCACCGCCAGCACAATAATTCCCAAAACATCATCGAGAACCGCCGCACCAATAATAATTTGTCCTTCCTTGGCATTGAGACTGCCAATTTCCGCCAGAACTTTCGCGGTGATACCGATACTGGTGGCCGTTAAAGCAGCACCAGCAAAAACCGCCGGAATGGTGCCAATATCAAAAATTATTAGCAATCCTGCCGTTCCCGCCGCGAAGGGAACCACAACCCCCAAAATGGCTACCAAGGCAGCTTGGGGACCGTATTTCAGCAGGTCCTTCAGGTCCGATTCCAAACCAATTTCAAACAGCAGGATAATCACCCCAAACTCAGACAGAACGGAAATTACCTCGCTTTGGACTTCAAAGGTAGCTTCCGTACTGGCGGCGCTCATCCCAAAGCTGGTTTGCAGCAAATTCATGATGGTAGAGGCACTGCTGTCGAAGCCGGCTTCGGGAAAAACCAATAATTTTAAAGCTGAGGTGCCAATAATCACCCCACCAACCAGTTCTCCCAACACTGGCGGTAGGTTGATGCGGCTACAAATTTCGCCGCCGACTTTGCTGGCAAAATAGATACCCACCAGACTTAACAATACCCCAGCAACGAGGATGGGTTCTTGTACTTCTGCTTCCCCTTCTGCCGCTGCCAAAACTGGCAGAGAAGTGGGGTCGATGGGAAAAGACCAAGCAAACATGGGTTGACTGAATAGGGAACTCAATAGGAAATCTTTCATAATTGCGTAGAACTCGTCCCGTATACTGTACAGGTTTCTCTAAGTAGATTTCACGTAGCCAGTGCAGTTTTCTTTGAGAAGACCCATTGAAATCTTCAATGGGAATTAAAAGACGCGATGCTGCAAACTTGGCATCTGCCGCCGTACTTGCTCTAAATGGGAGGGGTCGATGGTGGCTATGGCGACGCCGGGGTCTTCTCCCGCATCGCTGAGGATAACTCCCCAAGGGTCAATAATAATGGCGTGACCGTGGCTTTGACGCAAGCTGTAGTGTTTGCCGGTTTGAGCGGCAGCAACGACGTAGCAGGTGTTTTCAATGGCTCTCGCTTGTAGCAAAGCCTGCCAGTGGTCTTTGCCGGTATAGGCGGTAAAGGCGGCAGGAACCAATAAAATTTCTGCTCCCTGTTTGGCTAAGTAGCGGTACAACTCGGGGAATCGTACATCGTAGCAGATGGAAAGTCCCAAATTGCCGAATGTTTCGTGGCGATAGATGGGAGGCAGGCTTTGACCGGGGGAGACGGTAGCCGATTCTTGATAGGTGTTGCCGTCGGGAAGCTTGACATCGAACAAATGTACTTTGTGATAGCGGCACACTTCTTCCCCGTCGGGGGTGTATATGACGGAGGTATTGTATACTTTGCCTTCGCCAGTGGGAACTGGGAAACTACCTCCCAAAAGAAAAATCTGAAATTTTCTGGCGACGTGTTGCAGAAATTTTTCGGTTTTCTCCGCAATTGCTTCCGCTTGCTGGAGTTTTTCCATTTCCGGACCCATAAACGAAAAGTTTTCTGGCAGGCTTACCAAAGACGCTCCTTGATTCGCTGCTAGCTCAATGAGTTCTTCGGCTTGGGTCAGGTTTTTTTCTACCTCCGGCAAGCTGTTCATTTGCACGGCAGCAACGGTATAGGGTTTCATGTACTTTTGCGTTATCTCGATTGGATAGACTTGTCGGTCAATGTCGAAACCAACTGTTTGGCAATTTACGCCATCTTCCGGTAGACGTACCGAAATCCAATGGCTAGGTCAATCTAGCTCTGGCGTTCGACCCACAAAATTTTAGCAAAACCATGTCCCCTAGAATCGCGATCGCGCCAACTACAGTAGAAATTCCTTGAGAAGTGCCGCGATGGCGCTGTTTTTCGGCTGTGGCGGCGGCTGCTTTTGGATCGCTACCGGCGCTTTCTCCCCATAGCAGCTTGCTACTTGATGAATTTTTCCGTAGATAGGTGGAAGATTACAAGTGCTGATTGGCTAGTATGATTCAGGGAAATATTGAAATAAAATCAGCACCTTTTGGGGAAACTATCATGGCTTTTTTTGAGGAATTCACCAACACGCTCCAACAAAAGTGGGTCAAATACTACCAAGACCACCACGACTGGTTAAGCTTGCACATGAAGACGGTGGCTGTTCCCACTCCCGACGGCGGCAAACGTCCTCCCTCCTACTTTATTTTGGGGGTTATGAACGTTCTCGAACCCAAATTAGGACAATTAATGCTGCCTTTCTCCCAGCTCAATCCCGATGCCGATACTTTGATTAAGGTGTTGGGTCTGGATTTCGATCCGGATATGGCTGCTGGCAAGTCTACAGGAGAACAGCCATCTACCACGAACGAATCCCCATCCTCGTCGGCAGATACGGCGGCAGCTTCTGCGGAAACTGCTGAGTCGGAAACGCCGGAAGCTGCTGATTTGGCAGGGATGTCGGCAGCGATGGCAGCGGAAACCAGCCAGCCAGCAATGCCAGAGACATCTACTGAACCGGAAGAGGCTGCTTTCGAGGATGAGGGTCTATCTTTGGAGACTGAACAGGAGGAGGCTGATGATACTGGATTGGATTTGGAGGAACCATCCGAAACATCAGAAACATCAGAAGCTATGTCGGAAACTTCCGATTTGGAATCTTTTGAAGATTGGGAAACCAGCGACTCGGATGAATCGGATGCGGCAGCTATGACATCTACCTCCGAACTGGAAGAGGATGAAATGAACCTGGAAGGGTTGGCATCTCAGGAAGAGTCTACGGATGAAGAAATGGACCTGGAAGGGTTGGCATCTCAGGAAGAGTCTACGGNTTGGCATCTCAGGAAGAGTCTACGGATGAAGAAATGGACCTGGAAGGGTTGGCATCTCAGGAAGAGTCTACGGATGAAGAAATGAACCTGGAAGGGTTGGCATCTCAGGAAGAGTCTACGGATGAATTGGAAGATGTCAATTTGGATGAACTGAGTGCGCAAGAAGGATCGGATGAATTAGAAGATGTCAATTTGGATGAACTGAGTGCGCAAGAAGAATCCTCAGAAGACGATACTTCCTCCGAAAGTGACTTGCTGGATGATGTCAATTTGGCAAGCAGTTCTGAATCGGATGATTTGGGAGATTTGGATTTAGACGCTTTAGAAGAAGACAACAACGATGAATCGCAAAAATCCCAAAAATCTAAAAATGATGACGATGATGAATTTTCCGATTTGCTATCCGATTTGCAATAGGTAAATTGTCAGAGACTCTAATTTTGCCATGACGGTAGCGAAGAATTGACCACTAGAAAATGTACTTGGCTGGAAGTATAAAACTAGTGGCTGCCATCGCAACTTCAATTGGATTCGTGGTGCGATTAGGGTGTATTTAAGAAAAAATGGCGTTTCTCTAGTTGATAACCCAAGCTTTGTGGCGGTTTTCTACGAAATCCAGGGGAATCGCTTTCGTTTAATTTCGCTCTGTCATGGCTAAGTTTTCGAGGAGGAGTATCTCGCCAAACTCAAAGAAATGGGGAATGCTAGCATCTGCGTTGGCCGATTCTATTAAAAATGCGATCGCTTTTCCAGGGGGAAAATTCCAAAAGTAAAATATGGATTTTTCCGGGTGAAGGGAAACTTTTTGTGGGTAGGGAAAACCATGGTTTTCAAGAAATAGAGAAAATGGAAAATCGCGATCGCACTGGTTTCCAAAAATCTCAATACTTGGCGTTAAAACAAACAGAGGCAGCAGTGGTAGCAGTTTCTTCTTCAACTTTTGAATAGGTAGGTAATACGAAATCCGATATTGCTAAGCCACAAACATAAACCGAACCGTCTCCCTTGTAAAGGGGGACAACAGGGGGTTCTTCCCCGCTTGCATTATCGGGTTTTGTCAGTACGGATTTGGTATCATACCATTTCTGAAAAACAATGATTTTTTGGGATTTCCCGATTCCCCTGGTAGGGGCGCTTCGCGAAGCGCCCCTAATCAAGCGTTGCGCTCCTACAAAAATGCCCCTATTATCTCTTGCAAACT
This sequence comes from Geitlerinema sp. PCC 9228, assembly GCF_001870905.1. Classification (NCBI taxonomy): domain Bacteria; kingdom Bacillati; phylum Cyanobacteriota; class Cyanophyceae; order Geitlerinematales; family Geitlerinemataceae; genus Geitlerinema; species Geitlerinema sp. PCC 9228. The sequence goes on along the minus strand of NZ_LNDC01000063.1, from coordinate 21,993 downwards.
ATTAAGAAAATGGTATAATTCGTTCCCTACTCATTGGGTTGGTTTGTTGGCAGTTCTCGAATAAGATTTTGAGAAGTATTCTGTTTTTTGTGGCAAAATTTCATTGTTTTGGCTTTCCAAGGCATCGCCATCGATTGATTGTTTTAATTTATCCAAACGCCGATTCTGAAAAACGAGTCGATTGCAATCGCTGCTTCCTCAGGTGCCAACCAACCATCCAAAAGAACGATTTTCTTTCCATGCCACTTAATGTTTTCCACGTTTAAAATATCAAAAAGGGCGATCGCTGCGATCGCCCTTTTTCCAGTTCCCAAGAAAAACGGACAAATTGTTCAATCTTCGTCTTCCCGTTCCACCAAGTTACCAAGGATTGTCGAAACCAAAGATAGCACAATGGAGCCAACCAGTGCTGCCAAAAATCCGCTAACGGCAAACCCCGGAGTTAAGGAAGCCACCAGCATAATGGAAATGGCATTAATCACCAATAAAAAGAGACCGAGGGTCAAAAAGGTCAGCGGAAGGGTCAGCAAAATCAGCAATGGTTTCACCACAGCATTAACCAATCCCAATACCGCTGCCGCAATAATCGCGGCATTAAATCCGTCTAAGGTGATTCCCGGTACCAACCAACCAGTTAGTACCAGTGCCAGCGCTGTCAGCAACCAAGTTAAAAGAAAATTAGGCATGGTTTATCACCTGTCACCGCACTCTTCACTGATATCCTACTGCATTGGTGGGGATTTGCGTGGTCGGGAAACGCGATCGCAATGGGGCAAAATGCAGTATTCTAGAAGAATGCAAAAAAATTCCCTGCAATTAGCGAATCGGTAACTTTCTATGCGTTCTCTGTGGCAAAAATTTATATCTATCTTTGTATTGTACTGCTGTATTGGTTTGTTGTTCCCATCACCAGCACATTCTCAAGCTCAGTATTATCCACCACCCCTGTCGTATAGCAATGCCGAACTGATGGGAAAAGATTTTTCTGGTCAAGACCTCTGTGCCGCGGAATTTTCCAACGCCAACTTGGTGATGACCGACTTTCACGATGCCACCTTGCAGGGAACTGTTTTTAGTGCCTCGGTGATGACCGATGCCAATTTACAGGGTGCGGATTTGACCAATGCCATGCTTGACCAGGTAAACTTAACTGGGAGCAGCCTGCGAAATGCCATTTTGGTGGATGCCATCTTGCTGCGTACCAATTTTCAGGATGTAGATATTACCGGTGCCGATTTTAGCTATGCCATTCTTGATGGCGCGCAGGTGAGAAAACTTTGTACCAAGGCAAAAGGGGTCAATCCCACTACGAATGTAGCTACGCGCGAGTCTCTGCAATGTCGGTAAAAACAGTTGGTGTTTTAGGTGGCGGTCAACTGGCTTGGATGATGGCTGCCGCTGCCAAAGAGTTGGATATTTCTCTAATCGTACAGACGGCGAAAGAAAATGACCCGGCGACGAGTTTGGCGGCGGATGTGGTTGTGGCGGGAATTGGCGACGTACAAGCGATCGCGCAGTTGGGCAAACGCTGCGATATGATTACTTTTGAAAACGAATTTGTAGATTTGGCGGCTTTAGGCAAACTGGCGGAACAGGGAGTCTGTTTTCGTCCAAATTTATCGGTTTTGGCACCATGGTTGGATAAATACGACCAACGCTGCCATTTACAGTCGTTGGGATTGCCAGTACCAAAATTTATTACCCTGCCAGATGGCAAACCCCAAGGGGAATTTCCCTCGCCACCAGTGAAAGCTTTGGGATTGCCTGTGGTGATGAAGGCGCGTCGCCACGGTTACGACGGTCAGGGAACCACGGTCATTCAAACTTGGCAGGAGTTGGAACCAACTTGGTCGCAATGGGGATATCCGGCGGTACTGTTAGAGGAATTTATTCCATTTGAACGGGAATTGGCAGCGATCGCAACGCGTTCTGTATCGGGAGAATTTACCCTACATCCCATTGTAGAAACCCAACAGGAAAATCAAGTGTGCCGTCGCGTTATTGCCCCTGCCGATATTTCTTCGGAAGCTGCTGCTAAAATTGAAGCGATCGCGCGTACCCTCATGGAAAATAGCCAAGCCGTCGGTACATTCGGCATCGAAATGTTCTATACCCCCTCTGGGGAGATTTTGGTCAACGAAATTGCACCGCGCACCCACAACTCCGGTCATTTTTCCATCGACGCTTGCACCACTTCCCAATTTTCCCAACATTTGCGCGCTGTTTGCGACCTTCCCCTAGGCAATACCCAATTAAAAGCACCAGGTGCCGTCATGGTCAACCTCCTCGGTTACGAACACGCCACCAGCGACTACCGAGAGAAACGCCAGCAACTAGAACAAATTCCCCAAGCCAATGTTTATTGGTACGGCAAGACCCAATCTCGACCTGGTCGCAAACTCGGTCACGTCACGGTCTTGCTGGATGAAACCACAGAACCCGCCAGACGCCAGCAAGCTCTTGCTATTTCCCAAAAAGTAGAATCTCTGTGGTACGAATAGACAATTTCCCAATATCTTCCCAACTCTCACCCTCCCACGCTCGGTCCCCCCTTGTCTTTTTGCGCAAAACTTTTACAATAGAAAATGAAGTTGCCCTGCGACGTTGGTGACTGCCTCTCATGTTTTACGATCTACACTCTACATATAAGGGAGCCTAGTTGTTTTGGTGGCAGTATACCGGCTCTGACCCGGAAACTTAAAGCCAAAGCCAAGGCACCCACCTGGCCTCTTGAGGTCGAAAACAGAGGTAAAACGGCGTTGCGGGGCAACTCCCCTTTTTTTATTGCTAAATTATTTAATACGGTTTGTAGCCGTAAAACGGTATTGCTTGCTCCCAAGTGGGTTTTTCCCCTTGCTGCCACTGACAGTACGCGAGAGCGAGTAACGCTTCTACGGATTTGGCGATATTTTCTTCATTTTCGCCACGAACGAGATGGTAGTGAGAAGACCAGGTAGAAAGGGTTTTTTGCCAAGTTTCCCAAGTAACGACGCGGTCTGCTAGCAGGGTTGTGAGGGTACCAGTTTGGGGACTTTGTTTGTAAATGGCGGTGAATAAGCGATCGCCACGCGCCGGCATTTGTACGGCAATATCGGTTTCTGGGGATAAGGAAGGTTGTTGCTGCCAGTAAGCTTTGGCTAATCCCGCTAGGGTAGAGATGGCAAAAATGGGAATATCCAACTGCTGTGCCAAAACCCGCGCCGTCACGACGCCAATGCGGGTTCCTGTAAAGCTACCAGGACCTTTGGCAACGGCGAGAAAGCCAATATCTTGCCAGGTTTGCGGTTGAATGAATTCTGCCAAACGCGAATGCATCTGGCTAAACAAATCTCTGCCGACATGCCAGGTTTGCCAGCGGTTGTCGTCGGCAAAATTCGCGATCGCGATTCCCAAATCGGGGGTGGTGGTATGAATAGCCAAACCGTACATAATTTAGATTGTACCAGCTTCCCAAGCCAGTGTATCGGTAAATTTCCGCCAATCGAACGACGTATCTGATGGTACCACCAAACGGCTTTTCCGTCAGAAGCAGGTTTTGGGAGAAAAATTCTAAGGAAAGCAGCAATCTTGCGTCGATAGCAAAATAAAAATAGGTAAAATAAGCTTAACAAATATAATCTAACCTAAGCAGAATTCGGTATAAGTTTTAAGCAAACTTACATTATTTTAAAGCCCATCTAGAATATCAACTTAAAAGTTTTCTGTTGTCCAATTACACCATTTCTAAAAAACAATGATTGTTTGGAATTTGTCGATTTACCTGGTAGGGGTGCTTCGCGAAGCGCCCCTACTCACGCGAAGCGCCCTTACTCACGCGTTGATCTCCTACAGAAATCCCTCAATTATTTTTTGTATGCTTTGAATATGGGTTGACAATTTTACCCAAAAATGATAATTTAATTCGTTATTATTATTGGATGTATGCACTTCGCTCGTAATCTAATGCTGAAAATTCCTAATAACTATACTTTCTTCAAAAACGGCGAAGCTACAGGAATTCATGCTGATTGCCTTGAGTTTTTGGGGCAGCTCAGCGAAAATTCAATTCATGCTATTGTAACCGATCCTCCCTATGGTGTGAAAGAATATGACTTTGACCAACTGAAAAAGCTAAGTAAGGGCAACGGTGGCGTTTGGAGAATTCCACCTTCCTTTGACGGAAATATTCGCTCTCCATTGCCTCGATTTACGGCGCTAAACGAGCAAGAGAGATGTCAGATACGCCGTTTTTTTATTGAGTGGACTAAGACAATAATGAAACCTCTGGTTCCTGGGGGACATGTTTTTATTGCAACGAATAGCTTTCTATCCCCCCTAGTATTTGAAGCGTTATCAAGCGGAGGTTTAGAATACCGGAGTACTCTCATACGACTTGTTCGGACTATGAGAGGTGGCGATAAACCTAAAAATGCAGAATCGGAGTTCCCAGACGTTTGCTCTCTTCCAAGAGGCTGTTACGAACCGTGGGGAATTTTTCGTAAGCCGCTACCAGCTAAAATGACGTTAGCAGAGTGTTTAAAAGAATACAAAACAGGTGGGTTAAGAAGAATATCCAGTTCCATACCATTTGAAGATGTTATACCAAGCGAGCGAACACCTAAGTTTGAAAGAAAGATTGCCAACCATCCAAGTCTAAAACCTCAGTCTTTTATGAGAAAAATTGTCTATGCAGCACTTCCTTTGGGGGAAGGTATTGTTATGGATCCTTTTATGGGATCGGGTTCAACGCTTGCAGCTGCCGAAGCAGTTGGCTACTCCAGTGTTGGTACGGAACGTTTTGAAAGTTACTACCAAATGGCCGAACAAGCAGTTCCTAAATTAAAATCAATACACGCTAACGATCTAGAGGGTCAACTATCACTATCACTTTGATATATCTTCGTAAATCCAGTTGGACTTCATTTTTAACAAACCCTTATTATTGACAGTAGCGGTACTGGTTCGCCGACTTGTTTTTGAGCGACCTGAAAAATTCCAATCATCACGATTGAGCTTTGCAGCATAAACAGCTAAGAACTTAAATGGTTTTGGTTTGATATCTTTTCCTGGATCTTCTAATTTGTTACTATCAAAGCAGAAAACCATTAACCATATTGCTTCAGGGTTATGTCCTTGCCATCTAGACATATACCGAGAAGCCTTAACTTCAATGCCTCGATCTGAATATTGAACAGCATTCTGTGGAAAGACATTAATTGGAATTAAGTCTGGGTGACCATTGTGATATTGATTCTTAACTAATGAATTGCAGTATTTTGGTATGCTGAAGTTCATAAATTCTCCTACAATGCCGCTAAAAGTGGCCGGCATCAAAAAACTCTCAAGCCGTGGTATTTTCCTAGTATGTAGCTGACTGTTGATGAAGCTAAGAAAGTCTACATATTCTTCAAGTACACTTTTAATATTATCGACAGTCAAACCGTAGGGTAATTTGGCTTGAGAGTTGAATTTCTGTGGATCGGGAATAATCGGTTTACAAGCAGTATATTCAGTCATTATCTACTGGGATTCTACTTTTCAACAATTCCTCTGGTAACACGCCAATTTCCACGTTCCATTTCCCCAACGGAATTACGATGCATACCTGTACGCTTTGCAAGAACTTCTTGACTTCAATGCTTGGGTAAGCGATCGCTTAATGTTATAACCGATGGTCTCTAGAATATTTGGCATTCATTCTATTACTTCTATAGATTGATTCGTTAAGCACACAGATAATTTAATAATAGTAGCGAATTGAAATATATCAATGCCTCAATGATAAAAAATACCAAGGGTTCAACATCAATGTCAACCTCTTTTTTTTATTGGCTGAGCTTTGGTTGATTTACGAGTTGGCAGCTTGCCAAGGAAAATACTCTAGCTTCTGAGGAATTTCAATGGTAACCTGCGTTCCTTCCCCTGGCGTTGAGGAAAACTGCAAATATCCTTGATGCTGCTGGGTGATAATTTGATAGCTAATAGACATTCCCAATCCTGTACCTTTTCCTACAGATTTGGTCGTAAAGAACGGGTCAAATGCTTTCTGCTGTATTTCCTTTGACATCCCAATGCCATTGTCATCGATACACACTCGCACCCATTCCCCATCTATCTGGGTTGTGGTAATCTTAATCTGACAGGGATCGTGGGTATTTTCTTGATAGCTACGGGAAGCTGCCTTTTCATCCAACGCATCAATCGCGTTGCCAATAACATTCATAAAAACTTGATTCAAATCTCCGGGATAGCATTCTACCAGCGGTAAATCGCCGTATTCAGCGATCGCTTGAATGGCAGGTCGATAGGTATTCGCTTTCAGACGGTTTTGTAAAACCATGAGCGTACTCTCAATTCCCTCATGAATATTGACACTTTTGTACTCGGATTCGTCGAGGCGAGAAAAGTTGCGCAAGGCAAGAACAATATTCTGGATGCGTTTGGCACCGTTTTGCATGGAATTCAGTAGTTGGGGAAGGTCGTTTTGTAAGTATTCCAGGTCGATATCCTCTAAAAGGTCTTGGATTTCTGAGGTGGGTTCGGGATAGTGTTCTTGGTATGCATAAATTGCTTCTAGCAAGTCTTTTATATACCCCTGTGCGTGAATCAGATTTCCGTAAACAAAATTAGCAGGATTGTTGATTTCATGAGCTATGCCAGCAACCAACTGTCCCAAACTGGACATTTTTTCGTTTTGTACCAGCTGTGTTTGGGTTTGTTGCAATCTTTGTAAGGTATTTTCCAAATCTTGGGCTTGCTGGCGAAGTTGCAGTTCGGCTTGCTTGCGTTCGGTGATACTCATGCCAGCACCGCGAAAGCCGATATGTTCGCCGCGTTCGTTGAAAAGTAGGACGCCATTTACTTGTTCCCAAACAATCTCTCCCGAAGGAGTAATATCTCGGTGTTCTAGAGTAAAATTTCTACCATGCGCGATCGCATCTTCCAGAATAGCTGTGACCTGGGGAATATCCTCCTCTAGCATAAACTCAAACGGCGTATGTCCTAAAAGTTCGTCAGGAGAATATCCTTTTACGTCTGCTGACGTTCGGTGACAAAAGTATAAACAGCGTTGGCATCTACTTCCCATAAATATTCGCCAGCGGCTTCGCTAACATCACGCAACCTCTGTTCGCTTTCTCGCAAAGCTTTTTCGGCTTCCAAGCGATCGCTAATATCGCGTATATTTCCTTGAATCAGCATTTCTCCGTCCAAATCGATTTTTCTAGCGGATATATCCACCGGAAAAATACTGCCATCGCGGCGTTGGCACTCGGTTTCAAAGCGAACAACGCCTTTTTCTAACAACTCTTGAAAAGCCCAATTGCTGGTGGGAATTGACGATGGCGGATGCAAATACTGGATGCTTTTCTGCAGGATTTCTTCGTAACTGTAGCCAAACTGTTCTAACCCTCTTTGATTGATATCCACAATCTTGCCAGTTTCGTTAATGAGAAAAATGCCATCATTGCTAAATTGGAACAGAGAACTAAATTTTTTCTCGCTTTCCCGCAGTTTTGCCTCTGCATGGTAGCGATCGCTAATATCGCTTACCATACAAAGGACACCCACCAAATCTCCATTTTCGTCCACCAGTGGCGTATTGTGCCAATCGCAAATAATGATGCTGCCATCTTTGGTAATATTTTGGTTGATGCTGGAGTGACTGCCTTGTTGTTGTACGAGATGGTCTATACTTTGGGACACCTGCTGGATGCTACCTTCAGGAACCAGATAATCAAAAACTGGTTGACCAAGGATTTCGCTGGCACTGTAGCCAAAAATCTTTTCTGCTGCTGGATTCCAACTTTCTACACACCAATTGGCATCCAACTCGATAATTCCAATGGGATTTTGCTCTACGATTAAAGATAACCGATTGGCGCGCTGGCGATCGCGGGTATCCACAGCCACACCCACAATTTCCTCTAACTCTCCTCGATAATTGTATTTGGGTTCGTAGCAAATTTCCCAAAGAATATTGTCTATGAGAATTGTATTTGTATGCGGTCTTTCTGTTTTTTGTTTCGCCGCAGCTAAAAAATTATCTATATAACCAAAAAGCCAATCGGCGCGCTGACCGAGAAGTTGGCTGGGGTCTGCCGGCAAACTCGGTAAAAATAACAATCCTTTGCCTTCTAGCAGGGTCAAGCAGCCGTGGCTGTCTGTGGCAAAGAAAAACATAGAGACCGTATCCGCCGCGATTGCACTTATTTTCTCTTTTCTAAGCAAATTCCAAAATTCATCTTGCTTGGATTTTACACCTTGTTTTTCTTGCAAGCAAGCTTGCAGGCGCTGGTTGGCAGCTAGAAGGCGCTTTTCCTTTTCTTGGTATTTGGCTACTTCTGACTCCAACTGAGAAATGCGTCGGCGTAGTTGTCTGGTTTCCTCGATAGAAGAACCATTGACATTGTTCGTCTTGGGGTTCATATATTCGCTAGACATAAACTGACAGACTCAAAAACCAAAGCTTCTACGTTTTCCCCAATTGATAAAGCGAAGGCATCGCCTGTATCCCCCAAATCCATCTCCCTTCACCGAAAAAAATATAGAGAGAGCTTTTAAAATAGTACCCGTAAATCTAATTATATAAAAACTTTGCTTGGATTGGACCAGTTTACTTATGAAAACTCAATCAAAATCAAAATCCCCTTTACAATTATCACCAAATCTTAATAATATACCAATTTGGAAGATCCAAAAGATATTTTTCCATGAGAAACGCTTAGCGTGGAGACTCCAACGCTGGCAAAACTACGCCTCCTCCTATTAAAAAAACAGCGATTGTCTGGAATTTTCCGAATCACCTGGTAAGAGCGATTTGCGAAGCTTTCTCCTACAAAAATCCCTCAATTAAGGTATAATATACCAACAATAGTGGAAAAAGCGCCAAAATCTCCCCTAACTGCTTTTTCAGAACATTAGGGGAGACAAAAAATCTTTGTTACTCTAACTAGCCGCAGCCTACCTCACCAAATGAGATAGTTTGACTATGACTCGGGACCAGTAGGATAGGTTTTCGGCAATTTTTCACCAATTTTGGTGGTTCCCGGCGCGCATTCTGGGTGTCCCCAACCGCTAGCGCTGTCTTTCTGACCCGTCTCGCTATCGATGGCAATATCGTACACAATATTATCATCTTTGGTGGAACTAACCCCTTTGGGAACGTTATCCAAATTCAAATTGTAGCGAACCTTCCAAGCAATAATATGGTCCGCGCAAGAATAATCGCCACTGACTCCCAAGGCCCCTAATAAGGTGCCTTCTGAGTCATATAAAGGCAAACCGCCGCCAAATACATTTACACCACCAATTCTTTTACCAACCATGGGGTCGTTGGCCGTACCAATGTTTTCCACAGGACCAGCATAGGCGACATTGGGGTTTACTGGATTGCTAAATTGCAAACCAAACAGCGTTTCTCCTGGTTGTACCGCGGAAAATAAATTGGCCGTGGAAAGCGCCAGCGCTGGTAAACTAAAAGCATTGGCAGTATTGGCTTTTTGGGCGGCAATGACCCGACTTCCCGGCCATTGGTCGCCGCGGTTGGTTCCTGTATACACAACTGCTTGAACGGTACCATCGCGGTCAACTACCGTTGCCCACATGTTCAATCCCAAACCACCGTTATCTTCGTTGACAACTTCTTTGAGAGTGGTTCGCAGTTCGCTGTGGGTGGGTAAGTTGCTAGCTTGTACGGGAGTAGACCAAACCAAAGCTAGCAAGAGGGTTGCTATGCAGATTTTGCCCAGCAAGCGCCAATTTCTCATAATTTTTCAGGAATTCTAACAACAGCCGTCCCCAACATACAGGCTATGGGATGGGAACACAAGATTACGGTTGGGAAACGGTTTGTACTTGCAGCAGATGAAAGCGACGCTGGTGGAAAATTGTTTGCAAGGTCAAGTTGGGTCGGTCTTTGGCGGCTTGCGACAACCAAGGTGCGGGAGAGAATATAAATAGATTATCGAACTTTGTTGTCGGTAGGGGCGGGAAATTGGGTTGGCGGAGTAGCAACAAATGTATGTTGGGTCGCAGTGAGTGACTTAGTGCCAAGATACGACAGGCGAAACTATCGCTGAGGCGGGTGGAATCGTCAGCAATGAGGAGGGGATGGCTGGCTTGGTTGACAATTTCGGCAATTTCGGGATTGTATTTGCTTTTGATTGGTCCTTGGTTCCACCAAAACTCCGCTGGTACAATGGCCAAACAAGAACCTACGCCGCTGAGGGTAAATGCAAGCGCGATCGCGAACCAACGACCGCGATGTTTTTGATGGGAAAGTGTGGTTTGCAGTTGGGTGGCTAGCAGGTAACTAACGGAAATTTGAAAACCAAGGTAGGCAGGTAGTAAATAACGAGGTTGCACGGAACGCAGACCACCAGATAAGATATCGAGAATCATGAGTGGCAATCCCCCCAGGGCAATTCCTAAAAAGACAAATTGCCAAGTTGGATTGCTGCTGTGGCGGTAGAGAAAATAAAGGGAATAGAAAACCACCAAAAGCAATAAAATAATGGAAAGGTGGGAATTTTCGTATCCTTCGTTAAAGTCGTAAAAGAATCGGCTGAGGTTGAGAAACCAACGGTCCAGGAGAAAGGTAATATTAGAATCTTGGGAGGTCCACGCTAGGGTTGGCTTTACCTGCTGGAAATGGTGGAAGGTGATTTCTATCCAAGGGGAAAATAATGCGATCGCGAGGACCGTTGTGCTAAAATAACGGATGATTTGTTTTTTGGGCGTGGCTTGTAGGAAAATAAATATTGCATACGCGATCGCCATGAATCCCGAAAACGGAAACGTATAGAAACTCACCGCCAGCAATCCCGTATAAATTCCCCAATTTCGCCAGCGGGGAATTCGCAAAGCACGCAAAAACGCCGCATGGGTTAGCAAAAGCAATCCCGTCCACAAACTGTATTCCTTCGCTTGTTGGGCGTATAATAAATGAAACGGTGAAATGGCCAGCAAAGCCATTCCCACCATGGCTACCCATCGCGACCGAAACAATTCCCATCCCAGCCATGCCATGCCGGGGAATACTAGCAAACTGAGAACCGCTGACAAACTCCTGACAGAATCAAAACCGATTTGCAACCAAGCCCGCGCCATTAGGTAAAATAAAGGGGGATGTTGGGGAGATTCCACAGCAAGCGATCGCCAGGTATCGGCAAAACTGGTGTTGCCATTGGGAAACTGATACTTTTGCAAATCGGCAACCCTGAGGATTTCACCGTTAAATGTTTTTTCGATAACGCCGGCTTCGGTATAGCCAGCCACCCGCAGCAGGGTATAGGCTTCGTCTACCCAATAGGTTTTTGCCTCGATGTTGGCAAAACGCAGAACAATCCCCAAGGCCAACAAAAATAAAACCGCAGCGACCATCCAACGAATTTGGCGATGGAACAAGACTGTTTTTTCCAATTGATAGTAAGTTCGGTTTGATGATACCTGAAATGGCTGAAGGTGGAAAAGGTGGTGTTGGAGTGCCACTGCTGCTGGCAACTGGCTGTTTCTGGAGGAGCTTGATAAAATCCTGGTGGTGCTGGTAAGTGATATCGATCGCCAAGTATTTTATTTTGCCTAGAAAAAAATAGGAGAAATGGGGAAAGTAGGGAGAACTTCATTCCTCCCACACCCCCATGCAGGAACGCAACTAGCTAGCCATTAGCTTTTTCTGTCAAGCGAGTCAACACCTGGTTGGAACGTTCCACAAAAGATTTCATACCTTCAGCATCAACCCCTTTTTGCGACATTAACGCCAAATCGTACAGATGCTGGCATAACATATTCGCCAGTTCTTTCGAGGGAGAACTACCGCCACCTTGGATAATAGAACTTTGGCTTAACTCAGCTAAATTCTTAATCAACGGATGGGAAGTATTCACCAGGAGAATGTGATTGTCGGGAAGCTGGGAAATATCCTGACCCATCATAGCACTCATATCCCGCAGGCGACGCATGGATTCCGGCAGCAGAATCATCACCGGCGGGGTACTATTGGGGTCTTCGCCTTTGACGGCTTCTGTGCGAATTTGCAGCTGCGGCTGGTTGATGGCGTTTTGGAACAGTTCTTTGAGTTGTTCGTTGCGGGTTTTCTGGCTGCTGGCATCGACAATTTCCGAATCTTGGTCTTTGTCGATGAGTTTGTCGTCGATTTCCGCGTCTACACGGGAGAATTTCACATCTTGGTATTCCTTCTCTAAAAAGGAAATAAAGTGGGGGTCAATGAACGAATCCATGTACAGGACTTCCAAACCCTGACTTTTATGCAGTTCCACGAAACTGGCTTGGGTTACTGGGTCGCTGCAGTAGAAAACTTGATTTTCGTGGCGGTCTTGGTTGCGGTCTAGATATTCTTGCAGGGTGGTGTAGGAGTCTCCTGTATTAGAGGTAGATTGGTTGGCTTCTTGCCAGGCATCTCCCGATTCCGATTGTACCTGAACTTCCGGTTGTTCTGGCGAACCCAAGTCGGCGGTTGTTTTGAAGATGATAATATCTTGAACTTGGTTTTTGAATTTCTCGTCGTTGATGCAGCCGAATTTGACGAAAGTACCGATGTCTTGCCAGCAGTCGATGTATTTTTGCCGGTTTTCTCGATAGAGAGATTTGAGGCGATCGGCGACTTTTTTGGCGATAAAATCGCTAATACGGCGAACTGTGCGGTCGGTTTGTAGGGAAGTACGGGAGACATTGAGGGGAATGTCGGGACTGTCAATAACCCCTCGCATGGGAAGTAGGAAGTTGGGAATGATGTCTTCAGTGCGATCGCTGACGTAGACTTGATTGCAGAACAGTTTAATTTGGCTTTTGGTAACGTCGATGTCGGGTCGCAGTTTGGGGAAGTAGAGAATGCCGTTTAGCAGGAAGGGATAGTCGGTGTTGAGGTGAACCCACAACAGGGGTTCTTCTTGATAGGGATACAGGTAGCGATAAAATTCTAGATAGTCTTCATTGCTTAAATCTTTGGGAGATTGCCGCCATAAGGCTTTTTGCCGGTTGATTTGTTCGCCATCGAGTTTGATGGCAATTGGCATGAAGTCACAGTATTTTTTTACCAGTTGCTTGATGCGTTCTGGTTCTAAATATTCTTTTTCTTCTTCCTGTAAATGCAGGGTGATGGTAGTTCCCCGTTGGGTTCGAGAAGAGTCTTCTAGGGTGAAAGCGGGAGACCCGTCGCAAACCCAGTGGACGGCTTGGGCATCGGGTCGGTAGGATAGGGTATCAATTTCGACGCGATCGGCTACCATGAAGGAAGAATAAAATCCCAAGCCAAAGTGACCGATGATTTGTTGGTCCGAACCGGCTTGGTATTTTTGAATGAATTCTTCGGCGCTGGAAAAAGCCACTTGGTTGATGTATTTTTTTACCTCTTCGGCGGTCATGCCGATGCCATCGTCGGTGACGGAAAGGGTATTATTTTCTTTGTCAATAGAAATTTGGATTTCGCCGTCCCCCACTTCTCCGTTTACGTCTTCCGAATAAGATACCATCTTGACTTTGGAGATGGCGTCTACGGCGTTGGAGATTAATTCCCGCAAGAAGATTTCGTGGCTGGAATATAGGGACTTCTTGATAATGGGAAATATATTCTCGGTATGAATGTTTATGTTGCCTTGTTCTAGGACAGTCATATTCTCCCCAGCGTAACTTCACGTACTTTAAATTTTGGGCGATCGCGCCGCATTTGCGTGGCCGGGATTGCCCCTACTTGGAGATTCGGATATCCGTATGCGCAGGGGAATTGGGAGTGGAAAATCGGATCGCACCCCGATGGCTTCCATCGTACAATAGTTCATGGCAGCGTTTCAGGATGGCTGGCTGCCGTTTTCTGTTGGCGAACCTGGCGATGCTTCGCGAAACGGACGCGGATACATGGGTTTGCAAGGGGTTCCCCAAGCAACGTAACCGGCGGGAATGTTTTTAAATACGCTGCTGCGCGCCCCAATGGTGGTATTGGATCCAATTTGCACCCCTGGTCCCACAAAACAATCGCTAGCCACCCACACGCCGTTGCCTATGGTAATGGGAGCGACCATCAGATGGAAATAGCGATCGCTCAAATCGTGGCTGCCGGTACACAAGTAAGATTCTTGGGAAATAACGCAATGGTCGCCGATGGAAATGTGGTCCAAGCTGTACAGAACCACATCATCTCCCAACCAGCTGTAGTCCCCAAGTTTGACTTTCCAGGGATAGGTTACTCGAACGGTGGGTCGAATAACGGTTTGCTTGCCAATTTTAGCGCCAAATCGCCGCAGCAACCAGCTACGAAAGCCGTTCCACGGGTGGGGACTCAGGGGAAATGCGATCGCTTGAACCAACCACCACCAAAAAACCAACCAAGCCGGACGTCCGCGGTCGTACCAAGATTGGTCGTACTGGCTTAAATCGACTTTGGCGGGGGATGTGGTGTCGATGTCCGCTTGAGAGATTCGATCGAAATTTGTACTCACAATTTTCGCCATTTGTACTTGGTTTGGAGGGAATTTTGCCTTTATTGGCTGGGTTCTTTCTGGGTGGCTGTGGTTTTCTCGTCGCCGACTGCCACATTCAGCTGTCCGCCAAAACGACGCAGTTCGTATAGTTTTACGCCAATTTGGTATTCGTACTGGCTGAGCAATCGTGCGTAAATCAACCCAGCCCTGCCATCTAAAAGCCCCAATTTAATAATATAAAACCAAATGAAACGTAGTAAAGGTTTCCCAGGCAAACGTACCCAAATCAGTTTGAGGAATCGCTTGCGTTGGACCGCATCTCCGAAAAAATCAGCGCCAATGCTATCGCTTTGCTGTTTTCCCGACAGCAAATTGTAGTACACCCTAGCTTCCCAATTAGAGTAGCGGTTGTGGCGTTCGATCCAGTGGTAAATATCCCGAAAATCTTCGTGGATCATATCGTTTTTGAGATAACCTACCTGCGCCGGCAACACCACGTGTTCGTGGACTTCGTTGTCGCCGGTATTGGGAACCCCTTCCGTACCTAAATTTTCATAGCGACCCAGGCGGTGGCGAAACAGCCGCAAGTTCCAATCGGGATATTTGCCGCCATAGCGAATCCATTTGCCTAAGAAAAAGACCCGGCGGTTGAGGTAGTAACCGTTGTATTCGCTATTTTGAATAGCCTCGGCCATTTCCTCCCATAAATCTGGCGTGATGCGTTCGTCGCAGTCTACAATGAGAACCCATTCGTTACGAAAGGGCAAATTTTCTAGGGACCAGTTTTTCTTTTTCGGCCAGTAACCGTTAAAGTGGAATTGGACTACCTGAGCGCCGTAGCTTTCGGCAATTTCCACCGTGCGATCGCTGCTTTGGGAATCGACCAAGAAAATTTCGTCAGCCGGTTCTAAACTGTTCAAACAAGCTGGTAAGTTAGCTTGTTCGTTTTTGGCGGGAATGAGAACAGAAATGGGGATTTTGCCGGACATAAGTATGCTCTAATATAGTTGTACGAAGGGAACCTAGGTTTTGCCAGTGGAAGCAGCCAGCGCGCTGTGGCGTTTTTGATGCCACTGCCAGGCGTGGGCGATAATGCTTTGCAAGTCGGCGTATTGGGGTTGCCAGTTGAGGATTTCTTTGGCTTTGCTGGCGCTACCTACCAACATAGGTGGGTCTCCCGGACGGCGATCGCTACTTTTCACGGTCAAATCCACCCCAGTCACTTGTTTGGCCGTATCAATGACTTGCCGTACCGAAAACCCATTGCCATTGCCTAAATTAAACACGTTGGAGGTTTCTTGTTGGCGTAAATATGCCAACCCCAAAACGTGCGCATCTGCCAAATCGCTAACATGGATATAATCGCGCACGCAAGTTCCATCATAAGTGGGATAATCGCTGCCAAAAATACTGACGGAATCACGAATTCCCAAAGCAGCAAATAAGACCAGGGGGATTAAATGGGTTTCCGGGGTATGGTCTTCTCCCAATCGCCCTTGCGGGTCGGCACCAGCGGCATTAAAATAGCGAAAACACACGGATTTCAACCCATAGGCCGTGTCAAAGTCGCCTAAAATGCGTTCCACCATCCATTTGCTGTTTCCGTAGGGATTGATGGGATGTTGGGGATGGTCTTCGGGAATGGGAACTGTGGTGGGAATGCCGTAGGTGGCACAGGTGGAAGAAAACACCAGCTTGTTTACATTGGCAGCCACCATCGCTTCTAATAAAGCCAGGGTTCCTACCACATTGTTTTCGTAATATTTGGCTGGATTTTCCACCGATTCCCCGACATAGGCATAGGCGGCAAAATGCATCACTGCTTCAATGGAATAAGTTTGAAACAGACGATCGAGTAAAGCGCGATCGCTGGTATGGCCCACAATGAGATCGACACCCAAAACCTGTTCCGCCAAATCGCGGTGACCGTAAACCAAATTGTCCAGGACTACGACGCGATAGCCAGCATTTTGCAGCGCCAATACCGTATGGGAACCGATGTATCCAGCGCCGCCGGTAACTAAAATGGTCGGTGGTTGTTGTGACACGTTGCCTCGTTCCAAAACTGCGATCGCCACTAGGTTACAAATCTTTTTCCGGTACGAACATGCCTTTGACCAGATAGGTTAAATACCCCAACTGTCCGTAGGCATACACCAAGTTTTCAAAGCGTCGGTCGGGATGGTTGACATTTTTGATGTATTTTACCAACCCGCGCAAAAAACGTTCGCCGCCGCGGGAAATGCGACCGGATCCCGTTTCCCCAGAAAGTTCTTCGCGGTAGTATTCGCTAATCCCTTGCCACCAACCGCGATTGAGAAACCAACGTTTGTTCACGCGATTGGCAAACACTTGGTGAGCAACCACAGCTTCGGGAAGGTAAGCTACTTTCCAGCCGCATTCCATGATGCGTTGGGTCATGTACAAATCGCCATTGGAGAGCAATTTTTGGCTGCCAGAACGGTCCAGTTTGAGGTCGAATCCCCCCACCTGTTCCCAGACCGACCGACGTAGGGAATAATTCAATCCCCGCGGCGTCAAACCGGGATGGTCGATATAGTGCAGTTGGTCGCCCAAATCGTAATCTCCCAAGTTGCCAGCGAGGTTTTTGGAAAGCCAGGCAGGGGGGTGCAAGTTCTGGGGCCATCTTAGGTCGATTTTACCGCCTGCTGCCCCCACAGCGGCATCGTTTTGGTAGACGGCGTAGATATGCTGCAGCCAAGTAGGCGTGGCGATCGCATCGTCGTCTAAGTAGGCGATAATGGCAGCGTTACTTTCTTTCACGCCCCGATTGCGGGCAAAGTTTAGCCCCAAATTTTCTTCGTAAATGTACCGCAAACGCGGATTGGGCCGTCTGGTTTCTACCACCTGGCGGGTTTGGTCTGTAGAAGCGTTGTCTACCACAATAATTTCAAAATCTTCAAACTCTTGCGCTAGCAAACTATCTATGGCTTCCCCTAGATAGCCGTCGCGGTTGTGCGTGCAAATAACAGCAGAAATTTTAGGCTCTGGCATGGGTCTCAATGGAAAGATCGAGATAGCGGTTTGAAAGGGGATTTGGCGTTAGCTTGCTGCCGGTGGGCAACTTGCGCCCGTCTCAGGTAAGCAGATGGCACCGTCCATAGCACTATAGCTATTTTAGATCGGGCTGTTTTTGTTTTATCTCAATATTGGCTGGTACGCCAATTGGGAAACCTATTCGCCTTGGCGATCGCTTTCTGTGTCAAGTACACCCCAGCAGGTGGTGGGTACGGGAAAATTTGATTTGATTGACGATATCTTTAATGTTGATTTAAGCTCGCAGCGTTGCAAATGGATCTATTTTAAAAGGTATGAGTTTCGCCAAAAACGACAACTTCCCCACGGCCAACCGCAATGTCGTTTTGGTAACCGGGGCGGCGCGTTCGGGAAAAAGTGAATGGGCAGAAACTTTGGCAATTCAAGGGGGAAAGCCCGTTATTTACGTGGCAACTGCCCGAGTTGATTGGCAAGATGAAGACTGGTGCGCCAGAATTGAAAAACACCAACAAAGACGACCTGCTCACTGGCAAACTTGGTCGGTTCCGGTAGCGTTGCCGGACGCGGTCGATCGGGTAGATAGCAATTATTGCCTGTTGGTGGATTCGTTGGGTACGTGGGTAGCCAATTTCCTTGATGCCAACGAACGTAGCTGGCAAAGCTGGCAGAATGCCTTTTGTAGAAGTTTGGCAAATGCTAGGGCTGATGTGATTTTGGTAGCAGAGGAGGTGGGATGGGGTGTGGTTCCCCCTTACCCGCAAGGGCGTCATTTTCGCGATCGCTTGGGAGAGTTGGTTCGCCGCGTGGGGGCAATTGCCCATCCGGTTTATTTAATTGTTGCCGGGCAGGTTTTAAATTTGAGTGTTTTAGGATTTCCCCTAGCCATCCAACCGTCGGACGAGGGGAGCGACTAGAAAGATTCGATAAGATGAAATTAGAGCCATGGAAAAGTCAAGATTGAAATAGGAGTGCAAGCAAAATGGCTGCACAAGATACCGTGAAAAAATACTTAGCCTATTGGTTTCAGTTAGGCAAGCGAGTGTTTCTACACAACGGTCGGGAGGCGATTTGCCCTAGTTCGGTGATTCGTGGCGATCGCTACAGTCAAGAATTCGAGCAATGCTGGCAGTACATTTTGTCTCCCGAAAGTGGTGATTGCTACCTAGAAGCCACCGAAGAAACCATTGACGAATTGCTATCTTCGGCATGGGAAATCGTGCGTTGCGCCCGCTGTACCATGCCGGTTCCCATGCCTACTCGGGGAATGTCGCCGGCGGCTTGCCCTTGTAGCGATTTGCCTGAGTGGCCAAATACAGAAGTGCCCTTTCCCCGGGAACCTGTCAGTACCCAACAGCGACTCCAACGCATTCGCGATCGCCTGCAACAGGAGTGCCAGGAAAGTGACGATGGTGACTCCCAACTCAGCCCTGCAGAAATTTCACCGCCATCGAGTGCCCCCACAGCAGCGGACCTGCCGGAAAACAACGCTGTCAGCCAGCTGATTCGGGAATTTCCCCTCTGCTGCCAGCACTTAGAGGACGATTGTAACTCGGCGGCGCGTTAGGCTTTGGTTAGGCTTCTTTTTCGGCGATCGCTACCTGGCGGCGAGGTACCTCGTAGGTGAGGAAATCGCGGGCCATAATGGTCTGGGGAAAGATGGCTCGCGCCTCATACAACAAATCTTCCGGCTGAATAGAATTACCAGGGGCATATCGGGGACTAAAATGCGTCATGATTAACTGTTTGACTTGAGCAGCTAATGCCACTTGTGCTGCCATAGTTGATGTTGAATGCAAGCGTTCAAAAGCCAAAGGGGCATCCTGGTGAGCAAATGTAGCTTCGTGAATCAGAACATCGGCATCTTGTGCCAGTTCCACCGCGCCTTCGCAATAAATCGTATCCGTACAGTAAACCACCTTTCGCCCCACCTCTGGCGGTCCACACAAATCTGCTCCCCGAATGCAGCGACCGTCGTCGAGAGTAACAGTTTTCCCTTGTTTGAGTTTGCCATATACCGGTCCTGGGGGAATGCCCAGGGCTTTTGCCTTGGCCGCATCAAAGCGACCGGTGCGGTCCTTTTCTTCAATGCGGTAGCCAAACGCCGGAATGCGGTGGTGCAGTCGCCCTGCGATCGCGCGATACTCCCTATCTTCAAACACCACCCCTGGTTTGACCTGGTGAAAGCGAATGGGAAAAGAAAAATGGGTGTGGGAGTAGCGACAGCAAGCATCCAAATATGCTTCCAAAGCCGCCGGACCGTAAATATGGATTTCGTGGGGCATACCTGCCAACCCGCAGCTAGCCAGCAATCCCATCAACCCAAAAATATGGTCCCCATGCATGTGGGTAACAAAAATCCGAGTAATTTGGCTGCTTTTCAAATCGCTGCGCAATACTTGATGTTGGGTACCTTCCCCACAGTCAAACAACCAAATTTCCGCCCGCTGCGGCAAACGCAGGGCAACACTGGAAACATTCCGCGCTCGGGTAGGGACACCAGAACTGGTTCCTAAAAATGTGATTTGCACGCTGCTTTGACTCAACCATTGTTCGCCAGCCTATTTATTTTAAAGTGTTTTCGCAGCATTTGCCTAGGGGTGGGCAAGGAAGCAGCCAGAACTTCTAGCCAACGACTTCTTCTTTTCCCATCTTCTTCGATCGCTCGATCGCTTTGGGAGCGGGTACCTTAATTTTTGGCGGCAGACATAGTATCCTGGCAGACAAGGTACGGTCTTGTGTCGCGACTCGTTGAGGAAATAGAAAAAATGGGTGGCATGCACCCAGCAAAATACCAAAATACGAAGGAGAAGGTATCATGGCCCAGCAAGATGCCCCTAGTATTGCCCTGATTTCCGTCCATGGCGACCCCGCCATTGAAATCGGCAAAGAGGAAGCTGGCGGACAAAATGTTTACGTCTATGAAGTGGGAATGGCTTTGGCGCAGTTGGGGTGGCAGGTTGATATGTTTACGCGCTACGCCGATGCGCGAGACGAACCTGTGGTCGAACACGATCGCAACTGTCGTACCATCCGCCTGGTGGCTGGTCCCAAAGAATTTGTTCCCCGAGACGAAATTTTTGACTATTTGCCCGAGTTTGTGGAACGGCTACAACAGTTCCAACAGGAAAACGGCCGACAATATCGGCTGGTACATACCAACTACTGGCTGTCGGCGTGGGTGGGGATGGAATTGAAACGCCGCCAAGCTTGCCAGCAAGTGCATACCTATCATTCTCTAGGTGCTGTCAAGTATCAAAATGTCAGCGATCGCCCACCGATTGCCGATACGCGGTTGCAAGTGGAAAAAGAATGCTTGGAAACTGCCGAACGCATTGTCGCCACCAGTCCCCAAGAAAAAGAACACATGCGATCGCTGCTGTCTGAGAAAGGCCAGATCGATATTATTCCCTGCGGAACCGATATCCACCGCTTCGGTCATATGAACCGCAACGAAGCGAGAAAACAGCTCAATATTGCCCCCGATGCCAAAGTTCTCTTTTATGTAGGACGGTTCGACCCCCGCAAAGGCATCGAAACCATGGTCCGCGCCGCCAGTCGTTCCCAAATTTTGCAAGAATTCGACGGCGATGTCCACGTGATTGTGGGAGGTGGCTACCGGCCGGGAAAAAGCGATGGCAACGAACGCGATCGCATCTGTGGCATTGCCACCGAACTCGGTATCGACGGTATCACCAGTTTCCCCGGTCGCATTGCTGACGAAGACCTACCCACCTATTACGCCGCTGCCGATGTGTGCGTCCAACCCAGCCATTACGAACCTTTCGGTTTGGTAGCCATCGAAGCCATGGCCAGCGGGACGCCGGTGGTGGCTAGCAATGTGGGGGGATTGCAATTTACCGTGGTTTCCGAGGAAACGGGTTTGCTATGTCCTCCCAGGGATGAGGTGGCCTTTGCCCAAGCCATCGACCGGATTTTGGCGGATAAAAGCTGGCGCGATCGCTTGGGAGAAAATGCCCGCCATCGGGTAGAATCTATGTTTAGTTGGGAAGGGGTAGCCAAACAACTGAGCGATTTGTATGCCCAGTTGTTGGAGATGCCCGCAACCACCACACCCGGCACCCAGTAACTGTTCTGGATGGCGAAAAGTGTCTCTAAATCGGAAAAAAGCCATTGGTAGATTGGGGCGGTTGCACCTCAAAATAAATAGGCAGAGGATAACTGTTGCTGTTCATCCCGCTGTACGACCCAAAACTGTTCCGGCTGCGGTGCAATAGTCCTTCCACACGGACCCATATTTGCGCCTTGTGGGTCTCGGTCTGGGGGTCTGCGGCTGAGGAAACTAAGTAACTGCTGGCTTGCTGCTACCCAACTTGCAAGTGACGCCAGAGGGTGGGGGGTTCCCAGACTGCGGTTTTTTTCTGTGTGCAGCGATCGCTGGATGTCTGTCTGCTGGCAAAGTTTTTTCCTCAGAACGGCCTCTCTAGATCGCAGTGGCAATGGAACTTGTTTTTTTACCGCATGAATCGGGAGCTTGAAAGCCCTGACTTTTTAAAGCAGGGATGAAAAGCGACCCGTGCGACTTTAGCCGCCGTCAAAATCA
>NZ_LNDC01000062.1 GCF_001870905.1 Geitlerinema sp. PCC 9228 | reverse complement strand
ACTATCGGCTCTTGGTCTAGCCACTACTACGGGAACCTGGCTGTTCCCAAGCCCCGTCGCTTTAGCGCGGGGTCAGTGACAATATATACAATCCCCAAGGCGCGATCGCGTTTTCTCCCACCGACGCCGCGATCGCTACAACTACCATGGGGAACCATTGGGATATTCAATTTAACTGAATCTTAAACTATACCATTTTTATCATTTTTTGGCAAGATTGGCAATCAGCCGCAAAAACGCGATCGCATCCATACTTCGTCCTTTCCTATTTCTAGGTGGGTCGATTGTTCGCTATAATACAAAATAATCGAAAGTTGGATTGATGGCCTGGTTATGGTAGAAGGCACGGTTCGCGATCCGTATTTAATATTTCAAATTTTGGTAGCGGTTTTGGTAGGTGGCTTTTTCCTCTGGCAAGCTTGGAAAGCCTGGTTAGCCGTGAAACGATAGCTGCCAGTTGCCACCCAGCATTCATTCCCCACGCCGTATGTCTGTATGCCTGGAGCTTTCCATTGCCGGGAAGCTCTTTTTCTTTTTTCTGTAGGAAACAGCCATCCCCTTCTCAAAGAAAACCAGAAAATCTCCCCATCAAGGCAGAAATTTTTTCCAAGACCCATCCGGATCGTGCCAGAGGCATCTTGTAGAAACAACTAGAAGCGTGACGAGAATTTCTTCTATGCGTACTTATGCCTCTGTCGTCCTACTCGGGCTTTTATTCCTAGCGGTCACTCCTTACAAAAACAGTAGTACGTCTTCTACTTTAACCGTACAAGTAGAGCCATCCCCTGACTTACAGCCCCATCGCGGCAGTGGGAGACGTAGTTAAACTAAAAAAATTATCTTATTTTGGCGGGAGACCACAAATCCAAAAACCAATCTTGGCAGCTAGGGTACCGGCTTTGCTACTGACTTGGTTAGACATCTCCCGCCCTTTCTATTGATCCGAGAGCGATCGCTTTTTAGAAAATTCCGGAATTGGTTACGCAAACGGGAAAGGAATATTGGAAATTCTTAACCACGCAAGGTTCGGTTCTAATGAGCTTTCCTAAAAATGTAACTTTCCTAACCGCTCTCTTTTGTTCTTTAACTGCTTGTCTTGGGACTGTAGAAAGTGACGTTACCATCCTTTCTTCTTCTCTCACAACGTCTTTTTCAGTAGATAGCGCGCGTAATGGCGAGGAGTCCCCCAATCCTGGAGAAAGCCGCCGCGATCGTTGGTAGACCCATAGCCAGATTTGTCCTTTCCACTGCCACCAAGCAGTAATTGATGCTTTACCCGGAATTGTTCGATATTTCTAAAAGCCTACCGCTTTTTCCGATCGAAGTTTTATCCTTGCCAAAACCAAGCCAGCCATGCTAGTCCAGCTTCTATGAGGTAAAATACGCTCACAACTTTCATTTCCGACCAACCGGATAATTCTAAGTGATGGTGTAGGGGTGCCATTTTCAACAGGCGTTTTCCTACACCATCTTCATTTTTGGTGGCTTTGTAATAGCCAACTTGAGCAATCACCGAAAGGGTTTCCACGAAGAAAATACCGCTGAGAAGAAAGAGAGACCATAGATTTTGGCTGAGGAGGGCAATTCCCGCCAAAGCGCCGCCAATAGCCAAAGAACCAGTATCTCCCATAAATACTTTCGCCGGGTTGCGGTTGTACGCCAAAAATCCCAAGCAGCTGCCGGCAAAGCCAGCCGCAAAACCTGCCAAAGTGGGGTCTTGGGAGAATACAATGGCAGCCAATCCCAAAAAAGCGATCGCGCCAGTTCCCCCTGCCAGACCATCCAAACCGTCGGTGAGGTTGGTAGCATTGCTTTCAGCGACCAAAACAAAAACCGCCAACGCCCAAAATCCCCATCCCAATGCTAGGGCAATCCCTCCAGGCAGCCACACTGTAGTGAGCCTAGATCCATCATTTGCTTGGGTAAAAGCCAGCCACAAGCAAAACAAAGCCGCAAGCACCACTTGCAAGAGCAATTTCATTTTCGGAGAAATGCCTTTGTTGGAGCGGCGTTGTAGGATCTGCCAGTCATCGAGAAAGCCAACAAACGCATACGCCAGGCTTAAAAGCGCCACCGCCAGCACATTGGGTGCCCCCCCAAACCAAATCAAAGCTAGCAAAATTCCTACAGGAACAAAAAAAATACCACCCATGGTGGGGGTTCCGGCTTTTTTGAGGTGGGATTGGGGACCATCTTCGCGAATAAACTGTCCGGCTTTAATGGCTTGCAGCCAAGGAACTGCCCAAAAGCCAACCATAGCCGTTGCTGCCGCGCTCAACAGCATGGGCAGGGTCAGGGAATTGCTAGGATCGGGCCAGTCGAGGTGCTGCCAATCCCAAAGTAAAGTAGCTGCGATCGCGATGGTAGTCAGGGCAAACCACAAAAGCGTCCCAGAAATTTGAATTTTTTTGCTTGCTGGTGCCACGGCTGAAAAAATTCCTGCTGGACTCGTTCTGGAAAAAGCACGAACAGTTGCTCGTACAGGCAACCAAATTCTGGGGAAACAACTGCCGTGCTGCGCTAAGCTACAAAGATACAATCAAACGTCAGATTCTTCAGCTTCCACTTCAAATTCCGTATCTTCCACGCCAATGAGTTCGGTAATTTCTTGTTCTTCTTCTGGAATTTCCGTGTCTTCAACCACTTCCCGAGGAATCAAACGTCCCGTACTTTCCAACCAGTGTAAAATCGAGGTATTTTGTTTGAGGGGAATAACGGGAGCATTTTGGTAGCGTGGTTCCGAGCGTAACGATGGATTGTTTTTCATAGCAGTTACAAAAAAATTACAAGCAAAATTCAAAAACAGTTGAACGGCCGCTGTGCTATGTAGAAAATGGAAAAACCATTTTCCGTTTATTCTTGATCCGATACCAGTTTGTTGGTTGTAGAGGTACGTACGATGACCATCGGCAAAATGGAATTGCTCGAAGCGATCGCACCAGTCAACCGCGGGTTGCTGGCAACAGAGGCCGACAAACAAGCGATTTTAGCCGCGATCGCCAGATTGGAAGAACGCAATCCAACCCCCCAACCGCTAGAAGCCACAGAACTTCTAGATGGCAACTGGTTGCTTTTATACACAACCAGCCAAGACCTGTTGGGAATCGATCGCTTTCCCTTCGCCAAACTGGGAGCCATTTACCAGTGCCTTCGGACGAACGATAGCAAACTTTACAATATTGCCGAAATCAAGACACTGCCCTTTCTCGAAGGACTGGTGAGCGTTTCCGCTCGCTTTGAACCCAGTTCCCCACGCCGGGTCAATGTTTTCTTCCAGCGATCCATTATAGGACTTCAACGGGCAATTGGCTACAAAGACCCCAACGATTTTATTCGGCAAATGGAACCAGGAAAATTCCTCCCAGCCATCGACATTTCCCTTTCCGGCAACGGTGAAGAGACAGCCTCCGACCCCTCTCGCAACCGCCAAGGCTGGTTGGATGTCACCTATCTCGATGAAGACTTGCGCATCGGTCGCGGCAACGAAGGCAGTGTTTTCGTCCTCAAAAAAGTTCCCTAATGACCATGAATTTTTGGTATCTTTCCCAACAACATTTAACCTTACTGGCCACCTGCCCACGTAAATTTCAACATATTTTCTTAGAACAACTCACCTCTCCCGTAGACCCCCAGCAGCAAGCGCTCAACCGATGGGGGTCTCGTTTGCACAAAATTCTCCAACAGCGGGAAAAACAACTTCCCATCGACAAAATCTTGCCAGCCGACCCCGCCATGGCGCGTTCGGTGGAAGCCTTACTGGCAACGGTTCCGGAATTGGACGATACCTCCCCCCCAACCTGCCAGTTTCGCCAGGCAGAACACCAGCGAGTTTTGCCCTGGGGAAATTTTCTGTTTACCGCTATCTACGACCTGTTAATTTTTAAAGAAAACGAAGCCAAAATTATCGACTGGAAAACCTCATTTGCCCCGCAACAAACCCAGCGATTGAAAAACCGCTGGCAAACCAAGCTGTATCTATTTTTGCTCGCCGAAACCACTTCCTACCAACCAGAACAAATTTCCATGACCTACTGGTTTGTCGGCAAACAACCCAACGCCTCCCCAGAAACTTCCCTTTCTCCGGAATCGGTGGTTTTCGCTTATAATGCTACCTGGCACGAACAAATTCGCCAGCAATTGACCACCTTGCTCGACCAGCTAACCCAATGGTGGCAAGCCTACCAACAGCAAGACCGCGACTTTCCCCAGGTAGATAGGGAAGCCGGGTGGTGCGATCGCTGTCAGTTTGCCCAACGCTGCCAGCGTAACATCTCCAACCATCTATCCCCAGATATTGCCAGCATTCCGGAAATTCCGCTATAATAAGAAGTTTGAGCCAGTTATTGCCAGTCATGCTAGCGACCCCACCCACACACTACCATCCCCTCTACAAACCCAACCAAGTCATCTGCGGCAGCGGTCAAACCGCCATCATTACTGGATGGACGGTACGACATACCGTTGCCAAACATTTAGACCCCCAGGAGTACGCTGCTATCGGCCAGTTGTACAGTGCAACCCGGGGAATTAATTTATTAATTCGCAATTTAATCGCCAATCCCCACGTACGCTATTTGGTCATTCTCGACGCTACCAAAGAAGATAAAAATGCCAGAGCTTGCGAATGCCTGCGGGATTTTTTTGAGCATGGGTTTGATGCTGGTGTTAGCGACACTGGTCGTTCCTGTTGGGTGGTGCGTTCTCCAGTACCGGGATATATCGACGAAGAAATTCCTGACTCGGTGTTGCAGCAATTGCGAGATGCAATCGAGTGGCAGTGGGTGACCAATAAAGATCGTGCCTGCGAACTAGCCAAATCCTACGCCAGCCGTAGTTGGCAGCCGCCGTGGGGAGAAGCGCAAGCATTCCCCTTAGAAGAAAATACACCAACGGTTTTACCAGGTCCGCGGTACGGTCACCGCATTGAAGGGAAAACCATTGCCGAAACGTGGGTAAAAATTATTCACCGCATCAAGACGACGGGAACCATTCGACCTACTGGCTACGACGGTCAGTGGCAGGAACTGATCGATTTGGTGGCGGTTATTACTGACGAACCGGAAGATTTTTATTTTCCCGAACCTAATTATTTGCCTGTGGACCGTGCTTTTATCGAGGAATACATTCCTCAAATTTTAAACGATGCTCCCTATCGCGAAGGGGTGAAATATACGTACGGTCAGCGGTTGCGTTCTTGGTTTGGACGCGACCAGGTGGAACAGGTTATCGAAAAGCTGGTTGGTGAGATTGATGCTGCTAGTGCGGTGATGTCGTTGTGGGATGTGTGCGACCACGAGAAAGGCGGAAGTCCCTGTTTGAACCATATTTGGGTTCGGGTGGTAGACAACGAACTATCGCTGACGGCAACGCTACGCAGCAACGATATGTTTGCGGCTTGGCCTGCCAATGCTATGGGATTGCGCGCGTTACAAAAGCATATTCGCGATCGCGTGAACCAATGTAGTTCGTACAATTTGCGGTTGGGTCCGTTAATGACGATTAGCCAGTCGGCGCATATTTATGATGATTGTTGGGATAATGCCGATCGCTTGATTCA
The DNA here is from genome assembly GCF_001870905.1 of Geitlerinema sp. PCC 9228. Lineage (NCBI taxonomy): Bacteria > Bacillati > Cyanobacteriota > Cyanophyceae > Geitlerinematales > Geitlerinemataceae > Geitlerinema > Geitlerinema sp. PCC 9228. The sequence goes on along the minus strand of NZ_LNDC01000062.1, from coordinate 3,417 downwards.
AGACCAGTATGCCGATATTGTACGCGATCGCGATTTTTACGATCCCTGTGGCAATTTCCAAATTGAATTGGAAAACGGTCAAATTGTCGTACAGCGGCTAACCCCTGGTAGCGGTGAAGTGGTGGCTACCTATCGTGGGAAAAAGCCGTTGAATTTGATGCGGGATATTTGCGCGGCTGCTCCCGTTCTCCATGCCGAACATTCGGGGTATTTGGGGATTGAGTTGCAAAAGGCGTACCACTGTTTGACGAACGATATTCCTTATACGCAAGATGCCTGATTACCAGCGACCCACTTGGGATGAATATTTTTTGATGTTAGCGAAACTGGCGGCAACCCGTTCCACTTGTTTGGCGTTTCCTGTGGGAGCTGTGGTGGTCAAGGATAGGCAGGTACTGGCAACGGGATATAATGGACCTCCTAGCGGTTCGCCACACTGTATCGCACAGGGATATTGCTATCCGGGATTGAGTAGCTGCGATGCGAGTAAAGAACTGCCGTCGCGCGCGGTTCATGCGGAAGCTAATGCGATCGCGCAAGCTGCCAAACACGGCATCGCCACTGCTGGCGCTAGCATTTACGTTACTTTGGAACCCTGTTTGTCTTGTCTGAAACTATCCATTTCGGCGGGAATTCGGGAAATTTTCTACGAAACGCCGTTTAATAGTGGGGAAAGTGCTGTTGCTAGAGATATGTTTGTTAGCGAGGGGTTGGTTTCCCTCCAGCAAATTCATTTGTCGGAAGCGATCGCGCAAAAAGCAGCTTCTTCCCTGCTCAATCCCACATCCGTTCCCCGACCCTCGCCGCCAAAGCTTGACAAATACTCCTAAATATGGTATGGAGCCGAGAATACCGGTGGTGGTTCCCAAAATTTCTATAAAATACTGCAATTAACAATTCATGGATATCGCAGGGGCAGACATGGTGGCGCTGCCCCTACTTAATTATTAGCAAGTCCCAAGCGATCGCAATTTTTCAGACTGGGGAAGACAAACCAAAACTACGGACGCTTGCTGCGGCGAATTTCAGTAATTTGGTCGGCCATATCCAGAACCGACTCTGGCATTTCCGTACCAGTAAGAACCACATCAATGTGATGGGGACGTTGGTTGAGAAAATCCAATACCTCGCTTTCAGCAATCAATCCCAAATTGGTAGCCAAACTCAACTCATCGAGCACCACAAAATCGTATTTGCCAGCGAGAACCACCTCTTGGGTATGCTGCCACAGTTGCTTCAGGGAATCGATTTCCACCGCTTCCAAATCCGGCGTCTCGATGGTACGCATCAAATCGCAACGCAGCCAATCCAAATACTCACCGAACTTCATGGGATTTTGGTGACCCTGTCTGATGCCACCTTTGAGGAACTGTACGATGAGAACGGAGGTTCCCTGACCGGCAATCCGAAACGCCTGCGCGATGACGTTGGTAAAGAAGCCGCGGCGCGGACTGGTGAAGATTTGCAGGGTGCCTTCTACCTGATAGGGGAAAGCGAGGCGCGAAGTTTGAACGGACGTGTCTACTTGAGCAACCATAGGATATTCGTTGAGTAACGGGACCGATAAGCGAAGGGGAGAGGCGCTGGTTATATGGCAGCCAGCTACAATATATAGCGTATTTTCTCCGGGTGTCGTTTACTTTAACACTATATGTATGGGATGACCAGAACAATTTCTTCCCAAATGTCGGGGTTTGCTTCTAGCTATAAAAAAATCTAATCTATCCAGCCGCAATCGCTCCTGTAAAAGTCGTGCCTTCAGATACTAGCAAAAATCGCACGCCAAAATGCTTTCCCTGGAAAGTAGTAGCATGTAGGATGAAAGCTATCTTCTGACCAACCCTTGGCAGCGTTGTATTTGGCGTATTTGGAATAGAACTTATGGCTTGGCAGCGTCCTGACAACAGACCAGCAAATCGGGTGCGTCCGATTGTATTTGAAACCGATTTCACCAAATTTGCCACCGCTTCGGTATTAACCCGATGTGGCGACACGCAAGTGCTTTGTACGATTAGCATCGAACCGGGAGTGCCGCGGTTTCTAGAGGAAACCGGTCAAGGTTGGTTGAGTGCCGAATATCGTATGCTTCCTGGCGCTACTCCCCAACGGCAAAGACGAGAGTTGATGAGACTTTCCGGCAGAACCCAAGAAATTCAGCGCTTGATTGGACGCAGTTTACGCGCGGCCCTGGATTTACAGGCTTTGGGAGAAAGAACGGTGCTGGTAGATGCCGATGTGTTGCAGGCTGATGCGGGAACCCGAACAACAGCGATTACTGGCGGTTTTGTGGCCTTGGCCATGGCTATGGAAAAGTTGGTCCAACAGGGAGAACTGGAAGCGTCGCCGCTACGCCATCAGATAGCTGCCGTATCGGTGGGTTTGATCGAGCAGGAAGCTTTTTTGGATCTAAACTATCCAGAGGATGTGGCAGCGGAGGTGGATTTCAATGTGGTGATGAACGAACGCCAAGAGTTTATTGAGGTGCAGGGAACGGGGGAATCGGGAAGTTTTACCCGCCAGCAGCTCAACCAACTCATGGATTTGGCGGAAGTAGGCATTCAGGATTTTTTCGCCTCGCAAAAAGAAGCGATCCTGCAAGCGGTGGGCGACTTTCAAATTGCTTAAGTAACTGATACATTGATGGGTAGGTGTTTTCGGATGTCGAGGGAAAAACCAGTTATGAGTAACAATCCGGTTGGCGTCAAAGAAGCCATCGAACAGCGACGCGCCGCTCGTGCTTTTCGCGAAGATCCAATTCCAGAGGAGACGCTGCGGGAAATTTTTCGTTTGGGATTGAGAGCGCCTTCTGGGTTTAATCTACAACCTTGGCGGTTTGTGGTGGTTCGCGATGCGGACAATAAGGCGAAACTCCGCCAATGTGCTTTCGACCAGCGGCAAGTGACGGAAGCGCCGGTGGTGTTGATTTGTTGTGGCGATCGCCGGGTGAAGGAATCGGACTATATTGAGTCAGTGATTGAGCTGGGAAAGCAGCTAGATGCAGTGAACGATCGATACGCCGATTATATGCGTTCTATGATTCCCCAATTGTTTGCAGGCGGTCCTTCGTTTGGTTCTTTAGAAGTATGGACGAACCGCCATACGATGCTGGCTGTGGCTCACTTAGCGATCGCGGCCAAGTCTTTGGGGGTGGATAGTTGCCCCATGGAAGGGTTTGTCACGGACCAGGTAAAAGCAGCGTTCCAAATTCCCGAGGAAGTGGATGTGTGCTGTTTGTTGCCGTTGGGATATGCGGCGGAACCCTACAAGGCTTATGGTGGTCGTTTTGACATCGAGCAGGTTTTCTACGGGGAATCCTTCGGCGATCGCTTCCAGTTGTCACTGACCCCGCGCTAAAGCGACGGGGCTTGGGAACAGCCAGGTTCCCGTAGTAGTGGCTAGACCAAGAGCCGATAGTAG
>NZ_LNDC01000061.1 GCF_001870905.1 Geitlerinema sp. PCC 9228 | reverse complement strand
GAGTCTGCTACGAGACCAAGGCTGGACTAACCGAACGCAATCAACACGAATGTCGATTTTTGTCCAGTGATTAGGTTAGTCCGTCAAGAGATTGGTTATCTGGGGAAGCATCTCCTGACGGAGAATACATCTTTGTATATTTTTCCCTGTTTTTAGGTACTGCTGGCTTTTTCTAACATGAGCTTGGAACGTTTTAACTGTTCGGGAATTTCGATGGGGTAGTTGCCGTCGAAACAAGCCGTGCAGAAGTTTTCGGGATTGTCGCCGGTGGCTTGTAACATGCCTTCATGGGAGAGAAAAGCCAGGCTGTCAACATTGATATACTGGCGCATTTCTTCCACCGACTTGGTCGCTGCCATTAATTGGTCTTGGGTGTCGGTGTCGATGCCGTAGAAGCAGGGGTGGGTCACCGGAGGCGAAGAAACGCGCATGTGCACTTCTTTGGCACCAGCATCCCGCAAGGCTTGGACGATTTTGTTGCTGGTGGTGCCGCGTACGATGGAGTCGTCTACGATAATCAACCGTTTGCCTTCGAGAACGTCTTTGAGGGGATTGAGTTTCATGCGGATACCGGCTTCGCGCATGGATTGGGTGGGTTGAATGAACGTACGCCCCACGTAGCGGTTTTTGATTAGCCCCTCGCCGTAGCTAATGCCGGATTCTTCGGAGAAGCCGATGGCGGCGGGAATACCGGAGTCGGGAACGCCAATGACCAAGTCGGCATCCACGGGGGATTCTTTGGCGAGTTGGCGACCGATGCGCATGCGGTAGCTGTAGAGGGTTTCTTGGTTGACGACGCTATCGGGGCGGGAGAAGTAGATAAGCTCGAAGATGCAGAGTTTGGGTTTGGGTTGATTGCTCCAGTGGAAGGATGCTAGACCGTCTTCGGTAATCCAAACCAGTTCTCCCGGTTCTACATCTCGCAGGTATTCGGCACCGATGATATCCAAGCCGCAGGTTTCGGAAGCTAAAACGTAGCGTTGGGGGTTGCCGGGGAAGGTACCAATAACCAACGGGCGAATGCCGCTGGGGTCGCGGGCACCCATTAAGCCGTCGGGGGTGCCAATGACGAGACTGTAGGCACCTTGGCATTGGTGAAAGGCGCTGATGGCTCCTTCCAGCCAGTCTTTGCCACTGTTGACTTCACTTGCGATCGCGAGAGCAATCATTTCCGAGTCGGTGGAGGTGACAAAATCCCAGTTTTGCTGGCTGAGTTTTTCCCGCAGTTCCCAAACGTTGACAAGATTGCCGTTATGTGCTAAAGCCAAGCTACCTAGGCGGGTATTGACCAAGGTGGGTTGGGCATTGCGAATCAGGCTGGAACCGGTGGTGGAATAGCGATCGTGACCGACTGCTATTTTTCCAGTTAATTTATTGAGAACTTCTTCGTTAAAAACGCGGGAAACCAAACCCATGTCTTTGTGGATGTAAAGTTCGTCGCTGCCAAAGGTGGCAATACCCGCCGATTCTTGCCCTCGGTGTTGCAATGCATACAACCCAAAATATGTCAACCTGGCCACATCTTCGCCAGGGGCAAAAACGCCAAAAACGGCACAGGATTCTTCCGGTCTATCGGGTCGCTCTTCGATGCTAGGGGAAGAGTCAGAAACAGCTCTGGGGGCAGGGGTATGATTCGGCATCATGATATTCAGACCGCTCCTCGATTGATGTTTTGGAAATTCCTGGTTGGCATGATAAAAGCGATAAGCTTTCCTTTCAGGGGGTTCTGGATAATCGATTTCTATCCAAAAAACTGAAAAGGGCTTAAATTTTTCTTAACAAACCTGTTTTCAAAATAACAGCTGACGGTGGAAATTGGGTGAGGAGATGGGGATATACCGGGCATGGGGGCGTACCGAGCGTGGGAGTTTAATCAAAATTTGCTATGTTTTCATAGTTTCCTCCCTATCTAACGTTTTATAGGCGACGTGCGATCGCGTTTTCGTAGGTAGTTTGCATTTCGCTAACAGTGATGTCGAGTAAAGAATCTCCGGATTTGGTAACAATTTGTAAATTGCCGTTGGTTACTTCCCCCAAGCGACACCAGGCAGTTCCTAATTGGGTTTGTAAATAGGATTCCCAAGCATTTGCTTGCGACAACGGTACCGAAACCAAAATCCTAGCTCCTGCTTCGGCAAATAGCAGCTCATCGGGGCGAATTGCGCTATTTTCTGCATCTAAAGTAACAGTCGCCCCCAAATTGCTGGCAATACAGGCTTCCGCCAGGGCAACCGCCAATCCCCCTTCCGCACAATCGTGGGCAGAATGCAACCAATTTTGACGAATGCCGTGGCGGCAGGCTTGGGTAACTTGTTTTTCTAACTCCAAATCCACCCGCGGAGGTTTGCCGGCAACGGTGTTGTGAATCGTAGCCAGATATTCCGAACCGCCGAGGGTTACCTGTTCGCGGTTGGGAGTGATATATCCCAGCAAATAAATAGCATCCCCGGCTGTTTGCCAACCCAACTGGCAGGCTTGGGTAATGTCTTCTACCATACCCACCATGCCAATGACAGGGGTGGGATAGATAGGAGTAGGATTGTTGTTGGCATCCAGAGTTTCGTTGTAAAGGGAAACATTACCACCAGTTACCGGCGTTTGCAAAGCTTCACAGGCTTCGGCAATTCCGCGACAGGCAGAAGCCAGTTGCCAGTAACCAACGGGTTTTTCCGGGCTACCAAAGTTGAGATTGTCGGTGATGGCGATAGGTTCCGCACCAACACAGCTAATATTGCGCGCGGCTTCGGCAACGGCGAATTTGGCTCCTTCGTAGGGGTCGAGGTGTACGTAGCGACCGTTACAGTCGGTGGTGGCAGCCAAACCGCGTTTGAACTGTTCGGGATTGCCAGAGGGATTGGCACCTCGCAAGCGAATGACGGCGGCATCGGCACTGCCGGGAAAAATAATCGTATTGTTTTGAACTTGATGGTCGTACTGGCGATAAATCCAACGTTTGGAGGCAACCGAGGGAGTATCCAGCAGTTGCTGCAGGATTTGGTTCCAAGTGTGGAACTGACCGTTGATGTCGATGCCGGTGGTTTGGGCGGTGGGAAGATGATTCGGCGACCATTCGGCAGCTTGTTGGATGTAGGCGGGAGGTTCGGAAAGGATGTCTCGCTGGTAGACGGGGGTATCTTCCGCTAAGGCAGCAGCGGTCATTTCGGCAGCGACGGTGCCTTGATAGAGAATACGAACGATGGGTTCGGCAATAACTTTGCCAGCGACGACGGCATGCAAGCCCCAACGTTGGAATATTTCGATGAGTTCTGTTTCTCTGCCTTGTTCGACGACGAAGAGCATCCTTTCTTGGGATTCGGATAGCAGAAATTCGTAGGGCACCATGCCGGTTTCCCGGATGGGAATGCGATCGAGATCTAATTCTACGCCAACGCCGCCTTTGGCTGCCATTTCGGAGGTGGAACAGGTAAGACCGGCAGCGCCCATGTCTTGAGCGGCAACGACGGCACCGGTGTGGTATGCTTCCAAACAGGCTTCGATGAGGGATTTTTCTAGGAAGGGGTCGCCGACTTGCACTGCTGGGCGATCGCTTTCCGATTCTTCGCTGAGTTCGGAACTGGCAAAACTAGCCCCTCCCATGCCGTCTCTGCCAGTGGTAGACCCGACATAGAGAACGGGATTGCCCACACCGGAAGCACCGGCTTTGATGACATCGGGGGTTTCCATAATGCCGATTGCCATGGCGTTGACCAGGGGATTGCCAGCGTAGGCGGGGTCGAAATATACTTCGCCGCCGACGGTGGGAACGCCGACGCAGTTGCCGTAGTGGCTGATGCCTTCTACAACGCCGTTGAAAATTTGGCGGCTGCGGGGATTTTCTAGATTGCCGAAGCGCAGGGAATCTAAAATGGCGATGGGTCGCGCTCCCATGGTGAAGATATCCCGGAGAATGCCGCCAACGCCGGTGGCTGCGCCTTGGAAGGGTTCGATGGCGGAGGGGTGGTTGTGGGATTCGATTTTGAAGGCTACCCGCAAACCGTCACCCATATCGACGACGCCAGCGTTTTCGCCAGGTCCGATTAAAATGCGATCGCTTTTTGTGGGAAATTGTTTGAGCAGGGGTCGGGAGTTTTTGTAGCAGCAATGTTCGGACCACATGACACCAAACATTCCCAGTTCGGCGCGGTTGGGATGCCTGCCGAGGCGTTTGACGATTTCTTCGTATTCGTCGGGTTTGATGCCTTCTGCTGCGATTTCTTCTGCTGAAAAGGGGGCAGAGGACAGGGTAGACATAAGGTTTTTGCCGAAACAGTACAGATTGTTATTTTATCGGTTTGGGGCGGTTTGGGAATGGTGCGTAGGATGGAATTACCCAAACGGATCTTCCGGTCGCAATTTGTCTAACTCTTCTGGGGTAAAGGGATTTTCGCCTGCTTGCAGTGCTTGCAGCCAACGCTGGCGTTTTTGTTGTTTTTCCGGATCGTGGCTAAAGGTATGGTTTTCCAAGACGCTTTGGAAGTCTTCAATGGCACCAGCTACATCGCCAGTTAACGCTCTTGCCAATCCCCGGGTATCTCGCCAGCGACCGTTTTCTGGTTCTCGTTCTACAGCTTTATCTCCAGCAGACAATACATCAGCGGCGCAATCGTTGATACTTCCCAACCAGCAAAGGGAACTCCAAAAAGAGGCGGAAATTTCTAAGTTAGTATCGATGGCTTCAGCTTGTTGGTAAGCTTTTAAGGCTGCGTTTATTTCTCCTTTGTTGGCGCGATCGATACCTTCATTCAAAGAAACAGCAGCTGCAAATGAAGGTTCTTCCTTTAACTCTTGAGGAATATTAACAGCTTGATGAACGCCTCTCACATTGGACCATTTGGTTTCGTGATTCCATACCACTTTTCTCAAATCGGCATTGCTGAGATTGGAACCACTTAGATCGGCACCACTCAATTCTGCTTTTTCTAGGTCAGCATCTTGAAGATTGGCATGATGAAGATTGGCACGGTTAAAGTAGGCATTGCTAATCACCGCATCTTTGAGCATGGCTCCGCTTAAATTTGCATCTTCTAAGTTGGCTTTTTGCAGATTGGCACCTGTTAGGTCAGCCTTGGTTAAGTTGGAATACCTCAAATCGGCATTTTGCAGAAAAGCTCCTTTTAGTTCGGCATTGCTAAAGGTTGTATTGCTCAGATCGGTATCTTTGAGCACAGTACTATTAAGTTTGGCGTAACTTAAGTCGGTCTTATGAAGAACGGCACCACTTAAATCTGCCAAAGACAAATGTGTTTCTCGGCTTTTCCCTTCTTTATTTTCAACTTTCGTAAGTTTTGCTTCCTGAATGAAAGCACTTTTAAGGTTAGCCTTACTGAGGTCGGCACCACTTAAATCGGTGCGATTGAGGATGGCACCACTTAAATTGGCACCGCTTAGATTTGCTTGTTTTAAATCGGCTGTTTTTAAATCGGCACTGCTGAAAAGAACAACCCCGCTAAGATTAATTTTACTAAGTGCTGTATGGCGAAGAAAAGCACCTAATTTCGCCGGAAATGTTCCTACTCCCAAACATTCGCTATATCCAATAATGCGTAGCAGCCGATTTTCATCGAAATTGCGGTCGTCTTCTGGATTGCCACAAGGATGAAAAACAATTTTGGCTTTTAAAGTATCTTGTGACTGGGCATAGCGATGGATTTCTGACAATAAAATCAGAACGTTCAATCCTGCAGAAATATCTACTTGTCGCTGTCCTTTTTGAATACGATATTTCTGCATTTGCCTGGCTTTTTTTAGGGGAAGCATAGGTTCCGAAGCATCAAAAGATTCAATAAATTTTCCATCGCCCCATTGCCAATAAAATTTGTAGAGACGTTCAAAAAGAACTTGCCAATCCAGATCGCTCTGTTTTAAGAGTCCCCGTAGAAATTCTATAATTTCTGGAGTTAGAAATCCAAATCCTAAAAGGTCGTAAACTTGCCAGTTAAATTCTGCCTCTTTAATCGAAAAATAAGCTTTACGATTGTCAACCACATTTTTCTGTGCCCAACTTTTTAATGCTTTTTCCAAACGAGCCGCACATAAAAATTCGCCAAAGCTTTTATGCAGAAATTCTACAGAGTTTTCAACGCCATCGGAAGATTTAATGTAAAAAGTTGCTAAAGCATTTCTCAAAGGATTTCCTTCAGAAGATTGTTTTGCCCTTTCGATATGTTCCTTAATCGTTTCTTCTCCCCGATTGACAAATCTGTCTTCAATGGTTTGGATTTGCGCACGCTCTGCTCCTGACTGCACAACGCACAATCCAGTTTCTTCTAGAATATTTTTTAAGTCTTCTATGTCTAAATCGGTTATTTTCTTAATTAACTTTGTTGTTCTTTGACGGTGTAATACCCAATCAAATGCTTTTTGATAAATTTGAACTTTGACGCGATCGCTATCTTCAGAATCAAAATCATTGCGACTAAAGCTATCATCCCGATGCATGGCTGCTAACAAATAAAGAAGTAGGGGTTCTTGTGCCAATTTTTGAACGGATTCAGGACAGCGTTCGTCTTGCAAAAAATCGCGAAGTTTTTGGGTTGTCTCTGAAGCAATATGAGAACTCGTATCCACAACCTGTTGCCAATTTTCTAGCCACTTTTCCTGAATTTCTTCTGTCATCAGGTTAATTTCTACACGCTCTAAATTGTCAGGCATTTTCCTTTCAATACCCAATAGAGCTAAAGGTCTACCGGTAATGAGGATTTTATGCCCTTGCTCTGGATTTCGCGCGCAACGCTGTTGGAACAAAGAAACTTGTTCTAAAAACTCCCGTAGGTCAGTTTTATCGCCTCTTTCTAAAACCAGCTCATCAAATCCATCCAATAAAAATAAAAATCGGGTGTTCTTTTCTTTTAACCACCGACCATCATTATCGGCAAATTTCCAACTCACAGCTTGAGTTAGGGTTTTCTGGAAATCTTGAAATGTTTCTATATCTCGCAAAGAAATAAAAATCGGTATCCATATCGGGTCAAACTTCTCTCTTACTCGTTCGGCAAACATTTTACAAAAAACGCTTTTGCCACGACCAGGTCCTGCCTGTACGAACAAAACTTGCCCTTTTTTTTCTGGGTTTGTTAGAATACGTTCTGCCCATTCTTCAATATATTCAGGTTCCCCATTGTTGTCATCTTTGCCTTCTTTAACAGGTTGTACTTGCAAGGAAACATAAATGTCCTGAAGGGAAAAGTTCTCATCAAATACCGGTTCTTTAGGAAGTTTTTGAACGACCTCTTCCAAATAGGAATCGATGCTGTTATAAATTTCTAAATCGCGCAGCCACTCATCTCCATAAATTTGGGATAACCTGCCAGTTTCATTCTGCAACTTCGCTACGGCTTTTTTCATGTAACGGTGGGTACTGCGGGATATACGTTCTGTAATCATGTTCGCCTGCTCTGGGTCAAGCCCTGATTCCTGCAAGCGCTGTTGTAAAATTGGATTGTAAACTTGGGCTAGTTTGGACTCGTGAAAGCAAAGCAAGGTTTGTTCGGCATCCCGTTCTTCAAACGGAATCTCGTCGCCGTTTGCATTGACAAGATGCGTTCCTAACTGTTTAATTTTTTGCTGCGTCGCTTCAGAAGCTGGTTGTTCCTGTAGCTGCTGTTGAATTTCTGGATGGTCTTGGAAAAACTGCTGCATGCTTTGCAGGTAAGCTGTCTGACTGACGAGCAATACTTCATCTTGCAAGCTTGGTTCTTGCCGGGTTTGCTTGGCAATAAGTTGGAGAACGCCTGTGGCAAGAGGTAGAAAAGGAAAAGTTGCACCTACAACATTTGCTAATGGTGAGTTGAGCGCGTCTAGCAGAGAATCAATTTTGGAAATGTAGGGTTGTAGTGCTTGGATATCCTGATTTTTTTGGAGTTTTTCAGCAAGATCCAAAACAGCTTTGCCTGTTTCAGCACTACCTTTTGCCGTTTCTTCCCAAGGAATTTGAATTTCGGTGTTCGCAATCTCCCAGATTCTTCTCCAGAAACCCATGATCCGTTTGATGGCAACGACTTTATCGCTAGGATACTAAGTTTTTTTCCAAATGACAACAATCAAAACCGATCGCTTTTTCCATCTAAGTGAGAAAACTCCATTTCTGTGCCCCACCCCCGTGGCAGATCGGTTCAATTTGTGCCATAATGAGACTTTAGGTAACCTCAAGCCCCTAGCATCGAAATAGAGATGTTAAATCCCAACAAACTGATTATCGACGCCTTCGTGGAAGAAGTCAAAGCTGGCTACCACTCAGCCTACGGCGGCTTAAAACCTGACTACGCCGATATCTTGGCCTGGATTTGTAATATGGCGTTGGAGAACATTGCCAACAGCAACGCCCTCTACCACGATGTGGAACACACCGTCTTTGTTACCCTCGTCGGTCAGGAAATCTTACGCGGCAAACATATTCGCCTTGGTGGTGTGACACCGGAGGATTGGCTGCATTTTGGGATTTCCTTGGTTTGCCACGATATTGGCTATGTCAAAGGTGTCTGCCGGCAAGACCAAACCCCGGCTAGGGTTTATGCAACGGGAATGAATGGCGAAACGGTGAAGTTACCGGAAGGGGGTACCGATGCCAGCCTAACTCCCTACCATGTAGACCGGGGGAAATTATTTATTCAAGAACGTTTTGGCTTTCACCATCTCATCGATACGCAGATCGTGCAGAAAAATATCGAGCTCACACGCTTTCCTGTTCCCCTCGACAGCGACCACCAGGATACTCTTCACTATCCGGGGTTGGTGAGAGCGGCGGATTTAATTGGTCAGTTGAGTGACCCGCGCTATTTGGAAAAAATTCCGGCTCTTTTTTACGAGTTTGAAGAAACTGGGGTCAACCAAAACTTGGGATATGGTCATCCAGAAGATTTGCGCCGCAACTATCCTAAGTTTTATTGGAAGAGTGTTTATCCTTACATTAAGGATGCGCTGGAATTTTTAAAACTGACTCAGGAAGGCAAGCAAATTGTCGCCAATCTTTACGCTCATGTATTTGAAGTAGAACACGAAAAACATCTCAATTCCTGCGCGATCGCGTAGCGAAAAATGCCAGGGGCGATCGCAGCATACAACCATTTCCTACAAAGTTAGCCTTGAGCTTGGGTTTTGGCCTCTACGTGGGAAGCTTTCAGCATGTGGTAAGTAATCAGCAACTGGGTCAATGCCAAAGGATAGCTCTGCAAAGTTTCTCCAGTGGTACCGGTAATTTTGCCCAACTCTTGGTTGCCTTCTAGGCTGCAGAATTTGCCCAAATAAGGAACATCCTGACACAAAATTCGTTCTAACTCCCGTACCTGTTCCAAAGTAGCGTGACCGTCAATTTCCAACACATCCACAGGCTTGCTCATATCCCGATCCAAACGCAGGCGAATGGAAGAACCTAAATGGTTGCCTTCTGAGTTCAAAATGCGGGTCAAATCCGGGTGCGGAATGGTGGGGCGCAATACCAAACTCACATTGAGCAGTACGTTATTTTCTTGGGGATTGTCTTCCGGCGGATAAAACGTAACGATGGCATCTGCCCACTGCCGCTGCGGGCGAATGAAGGCTTCCGAGTCGGGTTCGCGTTTTTGCAGCTGTTCCCTTACTTGTTCTGGCGTGTAGCCGCGTTTGCCAGTATCGCGCTTGATTTTCCAAGCTTCCCGCAAGGATTCCGGTGGTGCTAGGTAAACCTTAACGTCGTAGTAATCCCGCATTTGAGGCGTGGTATACCCCAGCAATCCTTCTACCACCACAAATTTATTGGGTTTGATGTATTCTGGTGGGTCAAAGGTACCCGTGTGGTGGTTGTAAATCGGCTTGAGAATGGGTTCTCCCGCTTGTAACAAACCTAAGTGTTGTTCGATAATATCCAGATAGTTACAATCAGGGTGTAACGCCGAAATCCCCATTTCTTTTCTTTGCTGGCGGTCGTATTTGTGGTAGTCGTCAGTACAAATGACTGTTACATTTTCTTCACCCAAAACTTGAGCAACGCCTTTGGTGAGGGTAGTTTTGCCGGCGGCGCTATCGCCGACAATTCCTAAAATAATTGGACGTTGGTGCATCAATATCCTCCTACTTTAAATTTTCAGCAAACAACTGGAAAATCCCAAGACACTTGGTTTGCTATTGTACGCGATCGCGTCCCTTTTCCTAAAACATGCGATCGTTTTTTCTCCCTGGCTAGTCGTTTTCCACCTTGAAGGAAAATTTTGAGCAATGGGAGCAGAGTTGTTATAACAGGTGTACGCACCAATTGCCGTTTTCAATTTTTACCAACGGCGGAACTTCTGCCATGCCTTTTTCCTCTGTACAGCGTTTTTTGACCCGTTTTTCTGGAAAGCTACCCCTACGAGTTGTCTTCATCGTTCCTTTTGCCCTACAAATTATTGCCGCTGTGGGTTTGACGGGATATCTAGCCTATCGAAACGGTCAAAAAACAGTTCGCGACCTTTCTTCGCAGTTACGTAGCGAACTGACAGCGCGCATTGACCAACAGTTGCAAGACTACATGGAAATTCCCCACCACATCAACGAGCTCAATGCCAATGCTCTGGCGCAGGGGCAAATCAATGTTAATGACGCTACGGGATACGAGCTGCTTTGGCAACAGGCTAAAATTTACGATACCACGAATTTGGTTTATTGCAGCAGTGCCGATACGGGGGCTTTGTTGGGGGTGGTGCGATCGCCTCAAAAGCGGGAGTTGCAGCTACTAAGCTACAATGAAGCTGGGGCGTATCTGGGTCATTACTATGCTTTAGACGATTTTGGCAATCGCGGTCGGTTGTTAAGAAAAGGGCAAAACCCCTACGACGCGCGCAAACGCCCTTGGTATCGCGCCGCCATACAAGCCAATGCCCCTGTTTGGAGCGATATTTACCTGGATTTCGATACCCAAAAACCCACCATCACCGCCAGTTTACCAGTTTACAACCCCAAAAACGATGAATTGCTAGGGGTTTGCGCCACGGATGTGCTGCTGACGGTGGAGTTAAGCGACTTTTTAGAAAATTTGGAAATCGGGCAATCTGGCGAAGCTTTCATTGTCGAATCCTCGGGAAGGTTGGTTTCCAGTTCCACCGGGGAAAACCTGCAAATGCGCGGTGGTGCTAATCCCCAACGGCTGCTGGCCACTGCCAGCCGCAATGCTTTGGTGCGCAAGACTTCCAAGTATTTAGAGGAAAACTTTGGGGGGTGGCATCGCATTCACAAAAAACAGCAGTTAGAATTTAAACTAGATGGAAAAGGTTATTTTGTCCAAATTTTCCCTTTTCGCCACGCACAGGGCTTATCTTGGACCATTGTCTTGGTAATTCCCAAAGCGGATTTTATGGCACAAATCTATGCCAACAACCGCATCACCTTACAACTGGGAATGATTGCCCTCGCGATCGCGGTCTTATTTGGAATCGTCACTTCCCGTTGGGTGGTACAGCCGATTTTGCGTCTCAATACCGCTGCCAAACAGTTGAGTAAGCGCAAATGGTCGCAGCAACTAGATACCCAGCGTTCCGATGAGTTAGGGGAACTGGCACGGTCGTTTGAAGATATGGCTACCCAGCTACGTCAGTCTCTGGAAACGTTGGAACGGCAAAACATCGAACTGCAACAACTGGATAAACTCAAAGATGAATTCCTCGCCAACACTTCTCATGAACTGCGAACTCCCCTCAACGGCATCGTCGGTATTGCCGAGTCGCTGCTGGATGGCTACGGCGGCGATTTATCTCCCAAAGTCAGGCAAAATTTAGATGCGATCGTACAAAGTGGCTATCGCCTCACCACTCTAGTCAACGATATTCTAGATTTTTCGCAGCTGAAGCATCAAAGTTTGCAACTCCACCGCAAACCCGTGGAACTGCGGTCAATGGTGGAAGTGGTGTTAACCCTCAGCCAAACTACCGTTGGCACCAAACCCATCGAACTACGCAACGAGGTCGATCCGAATTTTCCCCCTGTGGAAGCAGACGAAAACCGCTTGCAACAAATTTTATACAATTTGGTAGGTAATGCGATTAAATTCACCGACAGCGGTTGGGTAACGGTTTCCGCGGAACTGGTTTCGCCGTCGGAGGATAGCGAGGAATGCCGCCAAATTGCGGTGACAGTTGCTGATACGGGAAGTGGGATTTCGCCGGAGGTGTTGCCGCATATTTTTGATTCTTTTCATCAAGGGGATGGTTCCCATACCAGGCAGTATCAAGGAACGGGTTTGGGATTGGCAATTACGAAAAAATTGGTGAATTTGCATGGTGGCGATATTTCTGTAGAGTCGCAATTGGGAAGCGGTTCTCAGTTTACGTTTACTTTGCCAGTGGCTGATTTGCCACCCCCCATTGCAGGGGATTTCCTGGTTTCTAAAAACCAATGGCGATCGCAGTTGTTACCATCGGTTCCCACTCGCAACGACGCGATCGCAAATACCGAAGCAGTCTCCCAAGCGACGCCAGCCACCGCTACCAACAACGGTTGTGCTGCTATTGAGAATGTACGCGATCGCTTTTCCATTTTGATTGTAGACGACGAACCTATTAACATTCAGGTACTTGCCAATCATTTGGCATTGCACGATTACGATATTACACAAGCCACCAGCGGTCTAGAGGCATTGCAACTCATCGAGAACGGGTTCAAGCCAGACCTGGTTCTTCTCGATATTATGATGCCGCAGATGACTGGCTATGAGGTTTGTCGGAAATTACGCGCTCAATTCCCAGCTAACGAACTGCCGGTTTTGATGCTTACAGCTAAGAATCAGGTGAACGATGTGGTGGAAGGATTGCATGTAGGTGCTAACGATTACCTCACCAAACCCATTTCTAAATCCGAGCTTCTCGCCAGAATTAAAACCCATTTGTATTTGTCGAATTTGAATGCTGCCTACAGTCGTTTCGTTCCCCACGAGTTTTTGCATCTTTTAAACAAGGAAAGTATTCTGGAAGTTCAGTTGGGCGATCGCTTGCAGCAGCAAATGTCGGTGATGTTTGCAGATATTCGCGATTTTACTTCCCTTTCGGAAACCATGACCCTAGCGGAAAATTTCCAGTTTATTAACGGTTACCTTAGTACCATGGAACCGGTGATTTCAGAACATTGCGGGTTTATTGACAAATACATTGGCGACGGGATTATGGCGTTGTTTGCTTGTGGGGTGAACGATGCGGTTAATGCTGCGATCGCGATGTTACAAAATTTAAATGTACGCAATCAGGAACGTTGGCATGATGGCAAGCATCCCATTCGCATTGGTATTGGCATCAACACGGGAATGCTGGCGGTGGGAACGGTTGGCGGTCAACAACGTATGGATACCACGGTCATTGGCGATGCGGTGAATTTGGCTTGTCGGTTGGAAAGTTTAACCAAAAAATACGGCACTTCTTTACTGATTTCCCACCACACGCTTTCTTTGTTGGATTTTCCCCAGGAGTATTTGGTACGATTTATAGATCGGGTACAGGTTAAAGGCAAATCCCAGGCGGTGGGAGTGTTTGAAATCTTTGACGGCGATCCGGCGGCAGTTCGCCAAGGCAAACTAGATACCCTGATGCGTTTTGAAAGAGCTTTGCAACTGTACTACCGCCGCAATTATGTGGCTGCTACCCAACTGTTGCAAGAATGCTGGCGGGAAAATCCCAGCGATCGCGTAGTGCAAGTGTATTTACAACGTATGAAAAACCATATGTAAGCAAACAACTGCTTTTGGTGCTATTATACAAAAATGCGCAGTTTTTGATTGGCTTGGTGGAGCTGCTCCACAATTTCTCGGTTTTCGCGGGTGGTGGTAGCTAAATGTTGGATGCCATCTTTGAGGGTAGCGATCGCTTCGTTGACCTGCTGGATGGCTTCTGCCTGTTCTTTAGCGGCGGCAACAATTTCTTGATTGTCGGTACTGACCTGCTGGATGGATTGGGTGACAAACATAAATTTTTCCGTGGTATGCTGCACCAATTCTACAGTTTTACGGGCAATGGTGGCTGCCTGTTCGGTGGCTTGGGTAGATTGGTCGATTTGTTTTTGAATCTCCGATACAATGGTAGATATTTGCGATGCGGAACTGCCACTGCGATCGGCAAGGCGACGAATTTCTCTAGCCACCACCTGAAACCCTCTGCCATGTTCGCCGGCACGGGTGGCTTCCACCGATGCATTGAGTGCTAGCATGTTGGTCGTATTGGCTAGTTCGCTGGAAAGTTGAGAAATATTACCGGCATGAATCGGGAGCTTGAAAGCCCTGACTTTTTAAAGCAGGGATGAAAAGCGACCCGTGCGGCTTTAGCCGCCGTC
>NZ_LNDC01000060.1 GCF_001870905.1 Geitlerinema sp. PCC 9228 | reverse complement strand
CAATCTTTAAGAAAGATGGCTACGACTATCAAGTCAATAAAAGTCAATTATTGTCCAGTAAACAACCTATTAGGAAGTAGCAGACGGGTCCTCATGCATGCTCGTTGGCGTCGGATTTGGGCGCTCTTATCAGGGTTGGTGTTGGTAATTTCCTTGCATGGGGGCAGCCAACTTGCATCTACTCCTGCATCTAGGGAATTGATTTTCGATCCGGCTTTCGATTCCGAATCTGTATGGGTGAGTTCTTTCGAGACAGACGATTTCCTAGCTGCCCCATCGTTGGTATCGGAACATTTACCAGCCCTGCAAAAAGGAAAGCAAGCTTACCGGCAAGGAAGGTTGGCTACAGCGTTGCAGTGGCTGCAACGGGAGGAGCGATCGCAATATCAACAAAAAAACTGGCTGGATGCGGCTCTGACGCAAAGTTGGATGGCTTTAACCTACCAGCAGTTAGGAAACACCAAAGCAGCCCACCATGCGATCGCTGAGGGGTTCCAATTGCTGGAACGTTCGCCAGCCGGGGAAGCAGCCGATCGCATTCAGGGGCAGCTTTTCAACGTTCGCGGACAGATGCAGCTCCACGGGGGCAATCCCCAAACGGCTTTGGCTGCTTGGCAGCAAGCAACGAAGTGCTATCAGGCATTGGGAGATGTCTGGGGAACTGCGATCGCTCGGGTCAAACAGGCACAAGCTCTGTACGCCCTCCAAAAAAATCTAGCCGCCGCCGATCTGCTGGCGGAGGTTTGGCATAGCTCTAACCAACAGCCGGATTCTCCCTTCAAAATTCAGCTTTGGTACTGGATGGGGAAGTGGTGGCAGCAAACGGGTAATTTATCCCAAGGCAAACAAGCGTTAGAACGTGCCTTGGTTGTTTTGCGAGGGTCGCCATTTGGCTTATACCGGTGGCAAGCTGCCGGCGAAAGTGCCATTTTATCCAGTTTGGGAGATTTAGCCCGACGCCAACAACAACTCGCCCGGGCTGACGATTTGTACCAACAAGCGGAACAAGTTGCTGCCGCCCACCAATTGCCGGTTTTGCAGATTCAAGCCCAATTGCATCGCTTGCGTTTGGTGGAAAATCAAGCCCAATGGCAGGCAGCCCAACGCCTGGCAGGGAAAATTGCCATTCCTTTGCAGGATTTGCCGGCAACCCGTCGCACCTTGCTGCTGCAGTTGGAACGGGTACGGTTGCTGGCTTGTTTGCAACAGCGAGACCCCTCGTACGGGTGCTTCGTCGCGAACCCTCCCTCCGTTTCCAGAAGCCAACCATGGCTGCCGTGGCAGGAACATTCTCGCCGGCTATACCAACAAACCCAGCAAGCGATCGCAGGGGCAGAGAGTTTGCACGACCGCCAGGCCCTGTCTTGGGCTTGGGGAACCATGGGTTGGTTGCAGGAACGGGAAGAATATCGGGAACTAGCCCTGGCATCCACCCAAAAAGCCCTGCGTCTGGCAGCAGCCACCAAAAGCGATCGCCTGCGCTATCAATGGTACTGGCAAAAGGGACGTTTGCTCTGGCAAAGGGACAATCGTCAGGGGGCTGTAGCTGCCTATTCCCAGGCGTTGGAAACTTTGCAAACCCTGCGCTGCTGCGATGGGGTGACTTACGCCCGCCTGCAAATGGATTTTCGCGATCGCATCGAACCGGTATACCGGCAGTTGGTGGCTTTGCTATTACCACAAGGGGAATTGGGATCGCCGTCGCAGTTGCGCCAGGCACGCCGTACCATCGAACAATTGCAGCGGCTGAAAATGGAGCATTTTTTTCAAGATACCCAGCTGCAAGCAGGTTCCCCAGAAATTCCTCCCCACAGCGGAGTTTGGCATACCATTTTCTTGCCCCAACGCTTGGAAGTGCTGCTGTCGCTGCCCGATGGTAGTTTGCACCGACATACGGTTTGGGTTGGCGAAGCCGATGCTGGTGACATTTTGCAACGCTTGCAAAATTACCTGCGGCAACCCGACCGCACGGTGGACGTACAAACCCTCTCGCAACAGATATACGGCTGGCTGCTGGCACCGTTTGCCGACCGGTTGGGAGATATTGATACTTGCGTGTTTGTACTAGATGGTGCTTTGGCTGGGGTGCCCATGTCGGTTTTGTACGACGGCGAGCACTATTTGCTGGAAAAGTACGCGATCGCACGGGTTCCCGCGGTGGGAATGCTGGCTGACCCTACCCCTTCCCCAACGGCCAAAGCGTTGATTGCTGGTATCGATCGAAGCCGCACCATCAGCGATCGCTATTTTGTGGCGTTGGATAGCGTGCGGGAAGAATGGCAAACCATTCAATCCCTGCTGCCCCACCAACTGTTGGTTAACACTGATTTGACTTATAAAAAATTAAAAGAAAATCTACAGAAAACCCCTTTTTCTATCCTGCATATTGCCACCCACGGGGAATTTCGCTCGCAAATGCAAGATACGTTTCTACTATTGTGGGACCAACTGATGGGAATTCGCGATCTGGAGCGCCTGCTACAGGTGCAACAGACGGAATTTGACCGCGTGTTGGATTTGCTGGTACTCAGTGCTTGCGAAACCGCCCGCGGCGATCGCCAGGCCCCTCTGGGATTGGCAGGTATGGCAATTCGTGCTGGTGCCCGCAGTACTTTGGCGACCCTTTGGCAAGTTAACGATGAATCGACAGCTGCTTTAATGAGTGAATTTTACCGTCAGTACCTCACCCAACCGCAAATGGGCAAAGCCCAAGCCCTGCGTCGCGCTCAATTGCACTTGTGGGAAAGTTCTCAGCGAGATTGGGCGGCACCTTTTTTCTGGGCCCCCTACGTGTTGGTTGGTCGCTGGATGTAGCGATCGCCGGTTTGTCCCGAGTATGGTAGCTTTTCAGGAGCGATCGCTGCCCAATACCACCTGTGGGAGTGTAGCCGCGGGAGGGGGCACGTCCAAATCCACGCCCTGGGCACCTAACAAACGCTGCCAGGCTTGCTGCAACCGGCGATTGTGGGGATTTTGCTGTTGCAAGCGGGCTAGATGGGAAAGCGCATCGTACCAAAGGCCGCGATCGGCAAAAACCTGGTATTGTCGGGCACCGGCCGCGGCCAGCTCCTGTTGCAAAGCCTTACTGGCAGCAATCCGCTGCACCCAACCTTGAACAAACAAGGGAACGTTGGTTTTGTCCTCGCTACAATATACTTTAAAATACCAGCGATAGGACTCTCCAGGTTGCAAAGCTGGTGCTGTATCTGGTAGTTGTACGGGAACCAAACCCGGCGTTCCATCCAGGGTAAACGGTACCCGATACACATCTTCGCGATTTGACTTTTGGAGGACGAACTCACCAACTGGCATTTCTTGCTCTGAGTAAGGAACATAAACCCAAAAAGTCGGGCGTGCGGCCGTGGTTTGCCCCCAGTTCGATTGCGGAATCAGGGCCGTTAGCGGCCTGTCCACCGGTATCTGACAAGCCCCGCGACCGTCACCGGCGGTTTGGGACCCTGGCCGGCCGTCGCCGCTGAAATCTGGGTCCTCTTCTTCGCTTTCGCTGCTGCCACTATCACCGTTGCTCCCACCGCTCGAATTGTTTAGGATAGGGGATACCAAGGACGATCTGACACTTAAAAAAGTTTCTCCAGCTTCACTTGGTTGAATAAATAAGGAGCCGTTGGCGATCGCACCCAAAAGCGATCCTAACAGAACGCTTCTCTGCAAGAGTGTCCAAACGTTATAAGTCATGGCGTTGATACCCTATCCGGGTGTTACAAGGCTGCTACCCTTTCCACTGGTTTGAGTGCTTCTAGCGACTTTGCTGCCAGTGGAAATTGGTGAATCGATCTACGCTAGCCGAAAACCAAAATCCGGACTTTGCGATCGAAATGACAGACGCACCCGTGATGGCACACGCCAAGATAGCTGGGATTGTTGGCACCCAACCACCATATAAAAACAGGACAAAACCTACACCGTATATGCCTCCCGATGTAGCAACCAATACAATGGTTCCCCGTAGTGGTAGCGCTCCCAACCCGGCCACCAAAGCACCACCAACCATTGCCCAAGCACCAATCCAGAGAACTTCCCCCCATTGGGGCCACCACCACAATAAAGGACGTTCCTCTAAAACCGCACCAATCAGCTGGCTGGTCATCTGGGCGTGAATTTCAATACCAGTCATCTTTTGCTTGCCCCGACGGCTAAAGGGGGTATCGTGCAGGTCCTGATTCTGAAACGATACGCCAATTAAAACCACGCGATCGCGAACTAACTCGTGCAAGCGATCGTCCAATGCACCACTTAAAACATCTTGCAACGATACCTTTTGTGGGGAAGTAGTGCGATAGTTAAGCAATACCTGATATCCCAAAGCCTCGCTAGCATCCAGCTGGTAGCCACCAGCATTAGGGGGCAGCTTGTGCAGCACCAAATCGCCAATGCGCAGATTACCATCGGCAGTGCGCGCTTTGGGTCTTTCCTGACCCGCTCGAGCGGCAATTTCCGGCCATTGCTGGTGTTGCTGCAAATATTTCTGAGCTAGGCGATAGCTAAACGACTTATCCACCGGACAGTGTTCGTCCGGAGACATACCCAACAGCTGCCGGCGAATTACCCCATCCGGATCCAGGGGAAAATTGGTAAACCCCAAACGCTCCTGAGCGAAATTGGGCGGCGGTTTCACCCCAGGCAAATCATTGGGAGAATTGCTAACCCGACAAATCCCCACAAAATCCGACATTTGTGCCAAACGCTGGGACAATCGCGGCTGGTAGGGGAAATCATGAATGATATCCGAACCCACCACCGCTGGTTCGTGGGGCACCAGTTTTTGTAGCAGTTTGCGCATAGCCGCGTCGCTGAGAGACCCCCGCCCTTCCATACCGCGCTCGTTTTGGTATTGCACATCTTCTTCATCGACCGTAACAATTAAAAGCCGTTCGTCCTGCGGTTGCGCCGGTCGCAGCCCCATCATCCGGTCGAAATGGCTCAGTTCCCAGCTTTGCAGCCACCCCAGCGATCGCACCCCCACCACCGAGGAAGCCACCAACAGCGCCGCCGTACACACCTGCAACGCCGAAACCCGCGGCACTACCGAACGCTTCTGCCGGGACACTTTTCCCCGCAAATTCTCCCAAGTGGGTGGCGATACCGCAGGATTTTGACAAATCGCCGGCAACCAGCTGGCACAGGGATAGTCCCCTTCCACCCCTTGCAGGCGTTCCCTGGCTTCGCGAACCGCCGTATAGAAAGATTGCCCCGCCGAAAAACTGCTGAGGAAAAAGCGCAAAAATGCCTGAGCGACACGGTCGGGCACTGGTTCCCGCATAACAATAGTTTGGGGAATTTGCAAAGAAGCCAGCTCTTCTCCCAAGCCCAACCCATCGCAGGAATTAAAAATCGCCACTTGCAATCCCCGGGAAATAGCTTTGCGCAGGGCGTGTTTTAACTGTTCTACCGTGAGACTTTCTTGCTCGTTGACAAACAAATGGCCGGTTTGCCCGTTGCCCTGGCTGCTGCTGTGTCCGGCAAAAAACAAAATATCCCAGCCTACTGCATCCCACAGGTATTCGTTCACTTCCTGACGGGAAGGTGCTTCCAAAACCACCACTTCCGCATGGGGGAGGCTTTTCAGCAAATCTCGGTCGGCCGCCACGTCAATGGTGCCAGAAGCCAAGCTTTCCGATAGGGGACGATCGCAGCAGCAGAGTGCGGTTGCTGTGGAATCCTCCTGTTCGGAAGCAGTGGATGGCGTTCCGGCATCGGCCTCCCCCAATATCGCCAAAATGCGCACCGAACGGGACTGGTTGCGAATTTGCTTTTGCGGCGTAAATTCCAGCGAGGCCAGGGAAATTTCAGCGTAGGGATAGTCCTGGAAAAATTGCCACAAATGCAAAGGCAACCGTTTAACTTGCGGGTCCGACCCTTGGATAGCGAAGCGAATTTCCTCATCGGGGGACAACCGCATGCGCAACTGCCGTTCTAGGGGACGAAACTCGGGGGCATCTAACCATGCATCGATTTGTTGTTGGAATCTTTGGCAGACTTGGTGGAATTCGGCGTCGGAAACGTGGGTGATGTCCGCCTCGTCAATTTCAATATCTTCTCCCAGATGGGCGGGCGTAGCAGCGGGTTCGCGGCGGCGTAGGTGAATCAAACGCGCCTCGTAGAGCAATTGGTACAAAAGCTGCCACTGGCGGTACAATTCCAGCAGATCCGGGGCGGCTGGCAGCGACCCCACAAACTGTTCCAAGCTGGGGCTTCCTTCTTCCTGCAGCCACAGGGTTACGCAGGGAAACCCCGCATGTAAGGTTCCCCGACCTAGATTTAAGACGACCAACCTACTCATGGGCGTTTATTGCCGCGGCGCGATCGCGAATTCCTCAGCAATGCGGAAGTCCTTCAACGACACCTCTATCTTAAAGGATTTTCCATAGGGACAAGTAAATCTTTTCAGCTGCATGAAATTATCGTAGCCCCGCGAAGTTAACTCCTGCAAAACGTTTCCCGATTCCGAAAGCAAGGCCAGGCGAATGTTGGATGGCAGCCACTTGTCGCCGTTGGCCGGATGCAGTTGTACCCGCACGCTCACCCGCCGGTCTCCTTGACTTTGTACCACCCCCAATAGCAAAGCCACGGATTGATGCCCCAGCTGCATGCCCAAATCGATGGCTTTGATGCCTTCTACCGCAATTTGCCTGGTATCGGAGGTGGGAATCTGGCGTTTGCGAAAGGCCAGCTGCCGGGGTTGTCGGTCCAAAAAACGGTCCAAGGACTGCCATCCTGCTTGGAATTGCTGGCCAAACCAATCCAACAAGTTAATTGTATCCGATACGGTTTTGGTTTTTTCCTGACAGCGGCGATCGCACAGTTCCCGACGCCAGTGGGGATTGGCCAGCAAGGCGGCCCATTCGCGAAAGGGCAAATCCAGTCGGGGGGAGTACCAGGAGGGTTTTCCCAATACTTGCAACAGTTCTTGGGCTTTGGCAGGGGAAATCAGGGGCACCACTTTGTTGGTGAGCTGCCCTTGAGGGACAATTTCCCGGGATAGCCACAGAGCCGTTAGGTCTTCTACAAGGTCGCTGGCTTCTAGGGAATAGGATTCGTCGGTGGGGTGGTAAGTACCAGCCTGCCGCAGGTGTTGGTAGGTGGTATATCCCCAAATGCGAATCCAGTTGTCCGTAAGGTTCGCTTGCACCCCGAGGTAGTAATCGCTGCGCCAGCCGGCAATATCTACCCATTCTCGCTGTACCCGCAATTGGCAAACGTAGTCGCCCTCCTCCGGTACAATCGTCAGTCGGGTTTTCTCCAGCACCACGGTAAAGCCGTCGATGAGTTCCCACAGACGCAGGTATTCCTCCAATGAACATGCCAATTGCGGCTTTTCGGCGGTTTCGTCCCCTGCGAAATATTCACGTACCAGATGCACGCACAGGCAGTTTCTATAAGCCCGCCACCGGGCTGCTGCATAAGAATAAGCTACATGCTGGGTTTGTTGCCAGGCTCGATCGCGATCGCTTGGCGTAATTTGGAGGAATACCTGATGCGGATACAACATGACCCAATCGTTAAAACTTAGTTTCATCATTGCCCATCCTTATGTTTGATATAAAACGGCATGGTTATCCCGGAGCCATTTTTCAATAAAAGTCGCAACGCTTTTCGGTGAGGAGGGAAATTGACCCAAATCTACCTGTAAGTTGGTTTCTACCTCCTCCCAAAAGGCTGCGTACAGTTCTTGCTGCACCCGAACCAATGCTGGTGATGGCTGTTTGGCGGAATTGTCCTCCAAATCCTCTCCTTCTGGTGAGCTCGGTTGCATCCCTGATGGCGAATCTGTGGCTGATGGCAAGTTGTCCAAAAATTGAGGCGGGGGATTGGCCTCGCTCAAACTGGCTAGCAAATCGCGGCGTTGGGCGATGCTCATGCGTTTGGTTACAATATCTACAAGTAGATCGCCAAAGTAATCGGTACAAGTCTGTGTTAAAAATTCTTTAATATACATCAGACATTCTTTCAAGACATAATCGACTTCCCCACCGAGCGATGGCGAGAAACCGTCGGGTTGCTGTTGGCTCAGGTACTCAAATACGGCTTTCAACAGCTCTTTCTGGAAGCGTTGAAAGTGACGGGCTACCTGATATTGTTTTTTAAGGTTAAGAAAGGTTAAGAAATCGCTTTGGTTGAATCCCAATCCCAACCACAGCTGCAAGCAGGTTTGGGTTCTGCTGTCTAGTTGCTGGAATCGTTGCCAAATGACTTTTTTAATGCCCTGCAAGCGTTCTTGTTCTTCCGTAGATGCCAGAATATCAAAAGGTGTTTGGTTGGGGTCGCTAAAGTCTTCTTGGGGGTCGAGGGGAAAAGAACGGGCATTCTGACAGTGACGGGTAGCCCGGGCACAAGTTTCCAGCATTTGTTGCATTTCGCTGGCATCGATGGAGGCTACCGACCCCACCCAAACCCGGTCATTGGTAGGTTGCGATCGCCTTTGCAAATATTGATTGTAGCGATCGGCAATCACCTGCAAGCGATCGCCCGAGAGATACTTCAACACGGCATTGCGGTGGCCGTTGCTGTGAGAAGAACTCGCCGCCAGCCATTCATCGGCACATTCATTAAAAGCCTGCCAAGCCAAACAGTACAATTCCAGAGGCTTATCCAAACTAGAACCACTGTACTGCAACAAATAATTTCTCAGCTCCCCCTCGTGAATGCGACGCAGCAACCCGTAGTCAGAAAACTTAATATTCTCTAGCTTTAACTCCCGGGAAACTTGATTGCGAATCATCCGTTTAATGCTATTAAACGTATAATCTTGCAAAGTAAACTGACTTTGAAAATTAAACCGACGCAATATTTTTTCTGGCTTGGAAGTCGCCGTGCTCGCAATCACAAAACATTCTTCGAGGGGATACTGCAAAGCAATATAAGAATTATTTTGAAACTCCCGATACACCTGCGAAGCTGCTTTCCAGCAAGCCGGTTGAAAGTAACAAAACAAAAACTTGCGAAACACATCAATATAAAACGTATAGCAGGACATGCCTGCCAGCGGAAAATTCGTTCGGTACAAAAACCAGTACGTTTTGGGGGATTCTAAAATTTTCATAAGAAAATACCGCGCCCAGGTTTCAGTACTGGTTGGTGTTTGCGCGCCAACCAAAAATTCCATAATATTTCTGAGCATGGGATTGCTCTTTTGGATAGGAGCAATTGCAGTTCTACCCTCCCGATCTCCGAGAGAAAGATAGGTAGAAAATCTGCCAATCGTTTCAGACCTACTCATGGAATTCTACTATCTATATAGGCTGCTAAAATGAAAAGTATGCACGCAAAGCGGATATGGGAAAGTTGGCTGGCACCGCGCAAACATCATGGAATCATTGGCAATCCAAAGCAATGCGTTGCTCGGGCAAAAGGTTGTTTTTACCACTAGAAATTCTCCATAGAAAGCGCCCCATCCACCTCCAAGACCACTGAAGGAAGGCATTCGGTCTAGCTACAATAGGGAAACTCGATGGTATTCTCTTGACAGAACGGTTGTTCGATCTTGCCCCGGTCGAACAGGGGAACGGGTCGGGCCACCCCATATCCTTGAGCGTAATCGACGCCCAAAGCTCGGAGTTTTTCCAAGACAGCTTGGTTTTCTACACATTCAGCGATGGTTTGAATTCCCATCAATTTACCAATCCGATGGATGGATGCCACCATGGCTTCGTTAATCGCATTGGTATCCATATTCTGGATAAATTTGCCATCAATTTTGAGAGCATCTACTGGCAAATTTTGTAAGTACCCCAAAAACATACCGCTTCCAAAATCATCCAAGGCAAAACGAATTCCCCAATCTTTCAATTTTTGGATTAACTGTAAGGTTCGCGACAGATTGGTAATAGCAACCGTCTCGGTAATTTCAAAACAAATTAGGGTCGGCGATATCTTGTACTGCGCCAATTTTTCTTCCAGAAAACAAACAAATTGTTGGTCGTTGAGCGTAGCACCGGAAAGATTAATCGTATAGACGTTGTTGTTGGTTTGATTGGTCCCATATTGCTGTAAAATGCCGAACAAATTTTCAATTGCCCACTGGTCGATCGAGGGCATGAGGTTGTTGCGTTCGGCCGCGGGAATAAACGCCATAGGAGAAATCACTTTTCCCGTTTCGTCGGCGAAACGCAGCAGCAATTCGTAGTGTCTGGGATGGGTACTGTGGTTGATTAGGGGAACAATGGGTTGGTAGTAGAGGCGAAAGTGCTTGCCAGCTGGGTTGAACAGATGGGGAGAGCGTGATTGGGTGGGATAGCTTTTCAAGCGATCGCGGTAGGAAGGAGCCAAAATCGCCTGGTTAAGGCTATTTTTCCACTCGCGCGTTTCTTGCAGTTGCCGCTCGGGGGATTCGTTCCCCCGATACAGGTGAATACAATTGCGCCCTTGGTTCTTCGCGGCATAACAAGCCAAATCGGCAGCGCGCAGCACTTGGTCGACCGAGAACAGGTAACCGTCAAGACGCACCATGCCAATGCTAATGCCGATGGAGAATACCTTGTCTTGCCACACAAAGCGAAACTGCCGTACCGCTTGCAACAGGTTGTTGGTGACTCGCATGGCTTCGCTGGGGGAACACTGGTGCAACAGCAGGGCAAATTCATCGCCCCCCAAACGGGCCAAACAATCGCTTTGACGGCAGTTGGCACGCAGGAGGTCGCTTACTTGACGCAGCAGTTCGTCACCAGCGGCATGGCCGCAGCTATCGTTGACCCCTTTAAATTGGTCTAAATCCAAATAGCATAGGGTTGATTCCGGCGCTTCCCGATTCAAATCTTCCAGAACGGTTTGCAGGCGATGGACGAAGTGACGGCGATTGATCAGACCGGTGAGTTCGTCGTGGCTGGCTTGCCAGGAAAGCTGCTGGTTGGCTTCTAAAAGCTGGCTGGTGCGCTGCAAAACCAACTCTTCCAATTTTTCTCGATATTGGTGTCGTTCGGTTTGGACATTTTCCCCTTCCGCAAGCACTTGGGCACTTTCGGAAACGCGATTTTCGGTTGGCCCGGTTGCATGCAGCCACCAGCGAAACACTTCTACCACTACGTAAATTGCGATCGCGGCGGTGGCGATTTTCAAAGCACTCACCAGCCAATAGTAGCTATGCCAAAGCTGCCAAATATCCAGCAACCGGTCGATGCCGCAAAGACCAAAGAAAACGCCTAAAATCGGCGTGAGTCGATGTGCTGGTAGCTCCTGGGATAACCAATGGCGCGTCACCAACCCCACCACCAAAGTATAGCAAGCGATCGCTACCAACAAGTCGGCACTCACTTGCACCCACACCATGGTAGGCGGTGGAAATTCAAATAGAAAAAGAGTTGGCGAGGCTCTCAGAGCGTTATCCATAAACGGAGATTCTCCTGCTAGGGAAAACGAGATTTAGTTGGACGTTTGGCATAACTCGCAGGCAACGGCGTCGGGGAATTCTACATGTTGCTAGCTTCGATCTGCGAGCAAACCAAGAAAATAGATTTTTCTACTGCTTGCTTTGGTGGGAAGGATTTTATGTATGCAGCTAGGGGGAATTTTTTCTAGCAACAACAAATGGATAAGCGCTGCTGCGGGTTACTGGTCCAAAAATCGAACAGCTGTGGCGCTGGACAATGGCGGCGGCACTTGCAAAAAAAATCGGTGAAATTGGGTATCATGGGAAGCAAGCACTTGTCGTGTGTCGTTCGCCATCGAGATCCTATTAAAATCATGCAGAGCTGTTCGTGGGAGGCAAAGTATCATGGACCCTGGCAAGCAACAAATTATGGGGTTCTTTCTTGAAGAAGCTAAAGAACATTTGGATACCATTGAAAAAGGCTTGTTGGATTTGCGAAATACCCTGCAAGACCCAGAAAGTATTAACGAACTCTTCCGTGCCGCTCACTCAGTCAAAGGGGGCGCTGCCATGCTCGGTTTTGGCGGTATCCAAACCGTGGCTCACCGCATGGAAGATTGTTTTAAGATCCTAAAAGAAGATCCCCCCGACGACATCAGTGAGGATACGGAATCTTTATTTTTTAAGGGGTTCGATACCCTGAAGGATTTGTTGGATAGGCTGGAAAGTGCTGAGGGCTTGCGGGAAGAGGAAGCCGAATCGGCAGCGAAAGAGGCTGAACCTTTGTTTGGCGAGTTACAAAAGCATTTAGAAAATATTGTGGGCAGCGATGTGGCAGCGGCTGCCTTAGACAAGAGCAACCAAGGGGGCAGCAGCGCCCCCAGCAGCGAAAGTGCCGCCCCACCCGAGACAGAGGCAGCGCCCACCCCAGCATTTGTCGTGCCGGTGGTGGATGTTTTGAAGCAAATGCTGCATATTTTCCGCCAGGAAGAAACCCCAGGAACGCGCAAGCAACTGCAGGCACACTGCGATCGCTTGTTGGAGTTGGGGGAAGAAACGGAAACCTGGCAAACCCTAGTGAGAACGGCGAGAAGAGCGATCGCCTATCCCGACAACAGCTACGTAGCCCTTGCCCCGCCGATTATCAAAGAATTAAAAGCAGCGGCGGAACAGGTAGACGCCAAGCAAGCCAGCGACATTGCCCCCAGCGATGCCCTGCAAGAACTGGCAGGTTCCCCAGATTCTTCCATGGAAGAAATTTGTTTGCCCCCGGATGTGGAAACCGCTACCCAAGTTCTGCGACAAGGCAAGCCCCGCCCCTGGTTGGTGAAGCTGGTGAAAACGCTAGCCGCCCAATTAAAATCCTGAAAAACCAACTAAGCAAAGTCCATATTGCCCAGTTCCGGCGGTACGTCTTGAATGCGACCGGGTCCTACTGCCTGCAAAGCCTCCGAAAGCACCACGTCGCCGGTATAAAGAGCGCGACCGATGATGGCACCCGCAACCCCGTAGGGTTCTAGGGTCAGCAAATTGAGCAAGTCGGTTACCGAACGAATGCCCCCCGAAGCGATGATGGGAACGTCGGTACAGTTGGCGATTTCCCGTAGGGCTTCGATGTTGGGACCGCTGAGGGTGCCATCGCGGTAGATATCGGTATAAATGATGGTTGCTACGCCCTGTTTGGCCATTTGTAAAGCCAGGTCGGTGGCTAGAATTTCCGAGGTTTCCAACCAACCTTTGGTGGCTACTTTGCCATTGCGCGCGTCAATGCCGATGGCAATGCGGTTGGGAAATTCCTGGCATAGGGTGCGAATGGTTTCCGGTTGTTCGACAGCGGTGGTACCGAGAATGGCTTGCTGTACTCCCAGTTCCATAACTTCAGCAACGCTTTGGTAGTTGCGCAAACCGCCACCTACTTGTACGGGAACGGAAACGGCTTCGGCGATCGCGGCGATCGCTTCTTGGTTTTGCGGGGTTCCCGCCTTGGCACCGTCCAAATCCACTATGTGGAGGCGGGTCGCTCCCTGGTCTTCCCATTTGCGGGCTACATCCACTGGGGATTGGTCGTAGATTTGTGACTGTTGGTAATCGCCCTGGTACAGGCGTACGCAGTGTCCTTCTAGAATGTCAATAGCCGGAATTACATGCATAGTGTGCTTCGTGCTGCCCAATTGGGCTTGGTGTTCGTGGTTTAACAAAAATTGCTAAATAATAACAATAGCAAGACTCGTTTTGCTTCCCAAACTTTTTATAATGAAGGGAAACAGCCTATGGTTTATTTTAACGTTGCCCTCTTGCGATCGCGTTGTTTTTAAGACAAACAGCGCCTGCTAGCATTTGATTATTTTCTTAAAAAGAATTTGTATATTATGAACATGAACTTTCCCAGCCAACAGATTATTCGCCAGCAGCATCAAAATCCGCAGCCAGCTTTGGTAATTCCCATACGGTTTGCCGCGATCGCAGTGGCACCCAACCAACGCTATCGCCTGCAAGGATTTGCCCCCCAAAGCGATCGGTTAATCGCGGCCCTAGAATCGGTCATGACCCGTTTTGGACTTCATTGGGAATACCAACGGCAACCCGATCGCTGGGGCGAATACATCACCATCCACATGCAGCTATCCAGCCGCCAGCAAATTACCGACATTCGCCAAGCCATTCAATCCATCGGCGGCATTGTCAACGAAATGCAAACCCAATACGAAATTCGCCGCCCGGATAACGCCCCACCCCGTTGGGAACTGGAACGCCCCACCCCTTGCGTCGGCTGCCGCCACTACTATGGCAAAACCCACGGCAGGCAGCTATTGATTTGTGCCATGCATCCATTCGGCTATCCCGATTCTTCCTGCCCGGATTGGGAAGGTTCCTAGTCAACGATTTTGGAGGCAAAAATGACCAGCAACTTAGAAACCCAAAACTGCGTACCCTGTCGGGGAAATTCTCCCCCGATAACGGAAGCAGAGTTTGCCGAACTCAAACAGCAAATTCCCGATTGGGAACGTATTTACATAGATGGAGAACCACGCCTGCAACGTTGCTATAAGTTTCGCAATTTTCGCCAGGCGCTGGCGTTTACCCAGAAAGTGGGGGAAGCAGCAGAAGAGGCAGGGCACCATCCCGCGATTTTAACGGAGTGGGGGCGGGTTACGGTGACCTGGTGGACCCACGCCATTGGCAGCTTACATCGCAATGACTTGATTATGGCAGCACGCTGCGATCGCGTGGCCTCTGAATTGGCTGAAGGGAAATAACCGGTCAAAATCATTTCAGGGCTGTGAATTTGCTCTATTTTGCTAGATGGAACATAAAAAGGTTGTTTTGTAAACATTATCTCAATAAAAATTTGCATTTCCTGCCTATTTTTGTTACATTTTGAAAAGAAACGATTCCCGCCTAGCTACGGAGTTTTCCCTATGAACCTTTTTGATAATCTAATTCCCAAACCTGTGGTCGTGAAATCTCAGTCTCGTGCTTACGAACTCAAAGACCGCCTCGACTGGGGAGAACCCGCTTTAACGATTGTCGATGCCCGCGACCGAGAGTCTTTCAACCAAGGTCACATCATGGGTGCCATTTCCATGCCCGCTAGCGAACTGATTCCCCGCGCTAACGCCAATTTAGAGACCAACCGCGATATTTACATTTACGGCGAAACCGACGAAGAAACCGAAGCGGTGGCAGCTCAACTGCGTTCTGCCGGTTACGAAAACGTATCGGAACTTCTTGGCGGTTTGGCAGCTTGGAAAGCAGCCGGATATCCCGTTGAATCTGTCAGCTCGGCAGCCGCTTAACTCCGCCAGTTGATAGAAAAACGGTTCCCAGCTACTTTCTAAGCCAAACCACGCAACAGACCATGTTTGCTCGCTTGGGAGACCAAGCGGGCTTTTTTCCGTTCTGTATTATAACGTATTGGCTTTTTTTGGCAAGTGTTCAGAAATAAAGTTTTGCAAAGCGATGGATTATTGCGATTGTAAAATACTCGCTGTCGTCAATAAAAAGCGATTATGATAGGCAATTGCTGGCATCTTCCCGATTCCCCAGAACTTGATATTGCTGCTTTATCCAGAATCTTTGATAAAGTCACAAACTCTTATAAATATTTATTCTTTTTATCTTTGCTAGATATCCTCAAAAGAAGGCAATTGGATGTTGAAGCACCAATTACCTTTCGAGAAATCATCATAGAGATGCTGGCAAATGCCTGGTATCCATACACATATTTTCAGCTTTCTTTTGGAACGCAAGACCAAATAACATCTAGCTTGGATGCGTTGAATGTGCCCAGCAGCCAAGCAGTTATCCCCTTTAATGACAGAGATAAAGAACAACTACGCCAAATAATTTCTACGTGCAATCTAGACCAAATCGTCAAGCGTTTAACCAGATTTGTACCGTTTCGCTTGCTTAGTCCTTTCTTAGACAGCGAAATTAAAGCAGAAAAAATTGATAAAGGAAAAGGAACCAAATTAGAGTATGCCATTCCCGCGATCGCAGCTAACTTATTTTACAGTCAAAAACCACTTTATTGTTTCGGTTCAAGCGAACATACCCAAGTAAAAGCATGGGAATATAAAGATTGTATCTCTCTTATTATTCATCCAGCATGGGGTTTGTATCTAGAAAATAACTATACGAGCGTTAAAAGCTGGGCATCTTGGCATTGGTTGGACTATATGAAGCAAAAAAATACCCATATTGCTGATATTGCCGGTAAACTCTTTACTAGCCAAGAAAGAGCGTTTTTACCAGATTAGAGAATATGGAAAAATACAATCGCAATGTTAAACAGACTCACTATTTTATCCATTGAAATCTCCTCTGTAAGTCGATTCGCAAATTGCCCCTACAAAATTTTTGTGATTTGTACACATCGGATTTGGTATGACTGTATCTTCCCTCTATCATATATATGATGAATATATCAATTGCATTCATAGCAATTTGGACCATATAATTGCTAGGATATGCGATCGCTTGGCAATTTCCACTGGTGCCGCTTGTTCTTCTGGCGTAGAAACCCCATCCCACGTCTTACGCGCTATTGGTTTACCAGAAAATTGTATTGATGGAGCCTTGCGCATTGGGATTGGTAAATTTACGACCGATGCCGATATCGAAACTGCTGCTCAAATTCTAACTGAAGAAATCGTCAAAATTCGCCAGCTTCTTGCAAATACCTAACCAAGGATGACTGCGTAGTTTGCTTTCGTTTCTATCCTGACAACCAATGAAAGTTCGTTCCTACAGCTAAAATCTGGTCTATTTATTAGCTTGCCAGAGAAGAAATCGTTTCACGCGATCGCTTTTTCTTCCATTCATCACCAATATTGGGATAGTATCGATACGATGGAGCTACAAGAATATATCCCCAACCAAATATGGACCTGCAAATATCCAGTTCATTATGCCGGATGCGATTTCACCGGTAGAATGACCGTGATTCGACCTGCCAACGGCTACCTGATGCTGCATTCCCCATGCCAAATCGATGCCGACCTCAAACAAGCCATCCAGGCATTGGGTGAAGTTGGCTATATCGTTGCACCAGGTTCGTTCCACCATCCTCTAGAGAATATTCTAAGCTGGGATTTTCAGCGTATCATTGTTTCTCATGGCGATCTCATCGAACATGATGCCCGGGACGTTGCCCGGCAGGCTTGGGCAAAACCTTTGAGTGGGGAATAATTTTCTGGTAGCGATCGCTTATTTATTTTCCCAGAGAAAACGATCGTTGAGGTACCAAATTTGAAAATACAGATTTTATAAATTGATTTTCTAGCCAATACTGCGAAAACGGTCCCTGGCTAGCAACTTTTTCGATACAAAGATTTCATTAGTATCTCGCTTCCAGAGAATGTGGTCTTGCGGTTCCATACCGTGTCTTTGTGCCAAACGTTCCAAAAAAACCAGAACGTCGATAGGATGTTCGCCTTTGAATTTCGGGTATAAAACTTCTGGCATAGATTTTTGATTGTTGAACGAATTGAATTGGAAATGATATGCTAGCGCGTTTTTTTTATCAAAAGTTTTGACAGTTTTGCCAATGGTTTTTGAACGCAAACTGGCAGGGGGCACTCCCCTGCCAAATGGTGCTTCTTTTTAAAGAAGGATATTAGACACTAGCTTTTTGACGTGCTGATTCCATTTGCTGGGCGACAAATTCCCAGTTAACCAAATTATTCAAAAAGGTGTCGATGAAATCGGGCTTGCGATTTTGATAGTCCAAGTAATAAGCATGTTCCCAAACATCGCAAGTTAGCAAGGGCGTTTCTCCCAAAGCAATGGGGTTAATAGCATTGGGTGTTTTGGTTACTTTCAACTTGCCATTGTTATCCAGTACCAGCCAAGCCCAACCACTGCCAAATTGAGTGGCACCAGCCTGTTTGAACTCTTGCTTAAATGTGTCTACGCTACCAAAATCTTCGGCGATTTTATCCGCTAGGGCACCGCTGGGGGCACCACTGCTGTTTGGAGACATACAGTTCCAGAAAAAGGTGTGGTTCCAAGCTTGGGCAGCGTTGTTAAACAAGCCGGTTTTGGACGAATCGTTGTAGGTGGCTTTGATGACTTCTTCGATGGAACGATCCGCCATCCCCGCATCCTGTACGAGTTGGTTGTACTGGTTTACGTACTTGGCGTGGTGCTTGTCGTGATGGAACTCCAATGTCCGGGCAGACATGTGGGGTTCTAGGGCGTCGTAGCTGTAAGGAAGGGGTGGCAGTTCGTACGTCATAGTTCGTGTTCTCCTTGTGAATACCAGCAATCTTGGCAAATGGTGGAAGCCAATCTAGAAAAATGTCGGCTTCCCATTTAGCGATCGCACCAATTCCTTTGGCGTTACGTGTTACATTTTGTCACCTACAAATGAGAGTGACAATCCCCTAACCGGGGGATGGGGGACAAGGGGGGATGGGTGGTCAAATTCAAATTCATGGTATAGATATTTTTGTATGTCGTATCATTGCTGAAAAAATAACCATCCTCTTGGAATCCCTAAATGCCCTGATAGAGTGCTTCGCGAAGCTTCTCTACGAAGCAAACCAATTCTTTCTTGCAGAATTTTTAGAGAATGGAGTAAAAATATAATTTATATGCTTTTCTTGGGAGAAATATAAAAATTAACATTTTATATAAGATTTGCTTGCTGCGATGGTGTTTCACGATTCATCATCCCCTGAATGGGTCCAAATTGCTGGTTCCAGGGAGGTTTATAGCCAATCCAATGTGTACAAATCACAGAACTTGTGTAGGGGGAATTTGCGCATCGACCTACACCAGGGAAATTCAATGGGGAAAATAGCAACTCTGTTTGAGGTGGATTTGGTATTACCTTCAATTCTGGTTATTTTTGGCCAGAAATGGCAGAATCGGGATCGATGCTCAACGAAGCTAACAACGAATGTTTTTTAAGGAAGAATGAATATGTTTTGGAAGCGATTGTTCTTATTGATATTAGGTTTCGGATTGGTTTTTAGCCTATCGATTTCCTCTCAAGCCACCGATGGATTGGATATGGCTAGCGATTTAACTGGTCAGTACAGAGTGGAAGGAACGAACCCAAGCGGCGGACAATATGAGGGAACGGCTGAAATAACGAAAAATGGTGAAACGTATCAAATTCGCTGGAATATCGGTTCAAACGAAACTTACGAAGGGGTTGGTATCGTGCAAGAAGATGCGCTAGCAGTGAGTTTTCAAAGCGGGCAAGTTTCTGGTGTGGTTGTCTATCAAATACAAGAAGAGCCCAAGTTCGTTGGTCGGTGGGCTGTGATGGGCGATCGCAGTATTCAGACCGAAACGCTGACCAAAAAAGAACTTTAGCCCACGATACCATCGCCAAATTGATGGATGGGGGCGGAGGGACTTGAACCCTCACGGCTCTTACGAGCCAACGGATTTTCATTCTTACTGTGGCTTTCACCACGGTTTTCCTTGTGTTGGAAAACCCTAAGAATTGGACTCTCCCTTTACCCTCGACTTGACGTTAGGGTAGCTCCCGTCGAGTCTCTGCACCTTCCGCCACCAGTCAGCTCAACTTCCCAGTAGCGGCTTGGCTCAGGGTTGCCTTATCTGCAACGAGACGTAGGTTTCCCTGAATTTGAGAGCGTTCACTTGGCAGATTTCTCCACCAAGGCTCAATTCCTTTAAGTCCGCAGCGTCTACCATTCCGCCACGCCCCCAAAAAGGAAGGCAAGCCAACTTGCTTACCAAATTCTATATTATTACATTTCCCCCAAAAAAAAGCAACCTTTATCATGGCCATAGCCAAATACCAACCACAGCGATCGCGAACAACGGTACAATAGAAACCATTCCCACAATGCCGACTCTATCTGGAAAAAACAAATGCCTACGCTCTTGGTATTGCTAACCTATGCGGTTCTCGCAGGTACTTATTTGCTGGTCGTACCCGGGTTGCTGTACTTTTACCTCAAGCAACGCTGGTTCGTTGCCAGTTCCTTTGAACGGGGCTTTATGTACTTCATGGTATTTTTCTTCTTCCCTGGTATGCTCCTGTTAAGTCCGTTTCTAAATTTGCGCCCCAAAAAACGGCAAATCTAAGTCAGGCTGGGGAATAGGGGAAACTCAACTTGTTTCC
Organism: Geitlerinema sp. PCC 9228; assembly: GCF_001870905.1. Taxonomy (NCBI): domain Bacteria; kingdom Bacillati; phylum Cyanobacteriota; class Cyanophyceae; order Geitlerinematales; family Geitlerinemataceae; genus Geitlerinema; species Geitlerinema sp. PCC 9228. Next base: position 6,872 of record NZ_LNDC01000060.1, on the reverse strand, counting down.
TTGTTCCCCATTTTCTCTTCTCGCTGGCGAACTCCAAACAAAATCTATGCGTAGAATCGACGTTATTATTATCGGTATTGTTATCCTAGCCGGTGGCGGCTTGGTTTATTTCGTCTTGCAGTGGGCTGGACTCAATACCCTCAATGCCGGGATTTGGACGCAAGCTTTATTGGTTTTGGGTTTGATTGGCTGGATGGTGAGCTACCTGTTTCGCGTGGTTACCAGCCGCATGACCTACCACCAACAGCTCAAAGAATACGAAGATGCGGTTTTGCAAAAGCGTCTCGAAGAAATGTCTCCCGAAGAAATTGCCCAACTGCAAGCAGAAGTAGAAGCGGAAAAACAAGCCAAAGCCAACCAGCAAACTACCCAGGAAAAAGACGTATCCAGCCAGCAGCAACAGTGATATAATTAGCCTGCTATGGGAGAAATTTTGAATTAATCGGTTTCTCTAGAACTTTTCGTTTGATTTTCTATTGATGCTTTCGGTTTCCCAACGTTTCCAGCAGCTACGCAAAACCAACCCTCCCCAGTGTGCCTTGGTTGCTTTTATCACCGCTGGCGATCCGGATTTGGCTACTACAGCCAGGGCGCTGACCGCTCTCGATCGATCTGGTGCCGATATTTTGGAATTGGGCGTTCCTTACTCCGATCCCCTCGCCGATGGTCCGGTCATTCAAGCTGCAGCCACCAGAGCATTGCGACAAGGTGTTTCCTTGGAAAAGGTCTTGGAAATGGTGTCTCAGGTGACGCCTACTCTCAGTGCGCCTATTGTGCTGTTTAGCTACTACAATCTGATTATTAACTGTGGGGTGGAAGCTTTTTTGCAACGCATTGCTGCGGCTGGGGTGAAGGGGTTGGTGGTGCCTGACTTGCCTTTGGAAGAATCCCAAGAATTGCTGGAGATGTCACCTCAATACGACATAGAAGTGGTGCTTCTGGTTGCCCCGACGAGTTCTCCCGAACGTATGAAAGCGATCGCGGAAAAATCCCAAGGATTTATTTACTTGGTTAGCGTTACTGGGGTAACCGGCATGCGATCGCAGGTGGAAAGCGTTGTTAAAGACCGCTTGGCATCCCTACGCCAAGTAACTGACAAACCCATTGGCATTGGATTTGGGATTTCCCAACCGGAACAGGCACGTCAGGTACAACAATGGGGAGCTGATGCTGTTATTGTAGGCAGTGCTTTTGTCAAACGTCTGGCAGATGGTTCCCCAGAACAAGGGGTTCAATCAGCCAGCGATTTTTGCCAATCTTTGAAACAAGCCATCTCCCCGACAAATCAAAGTTAAAAAAAAACAAGCTATTGCCATCAAGCCCGATCGTAAGGCTTTGTTGTTAGACGAACGGGGAAAAAAAGCGGTACATTGGAAATCAGTAGAAACGCAGGGAAACGGGGGTATTGCGGGGATGGGAGAGATGGTTACTCTCCTCTACCTCCTCCGCTCGATCGGGCTATCTACGAATTGCCAAAGCGATCGCGCTAAAAGCAAAAATTCCGTGTGGGGAAAGTGAGTCGGAAGCGTTTGTCGAACGCTTCAATTTGTTATTTTTATTCCATATAGACCCAAACCAAAAAGGGTGGAGACCAACAAAGATGGGAACAACCGTCAGCATCAAAGATATCCGGTACGAAGCGAAAATTGTTTGGCTGGAAGATATTCAGCAACTACCTTGGGTGCGAGAAAGATTAGCTGACTTGCGCACGCGCAAAAATCTTTCCAAAACGGCTAAGTTGAACATAGAAAAGCAAAACGAAGGGGAAACCTTAGTTGGCTATGCCGAACTTGAGGATGGGGCCCCCACCACGGCTGGAAAATACTTTCGTCGGCGCATTTTTACCCTCAAAACCAGCGATCGCGGTCAAAACAACGGCAGCATCGAGCTACCACCAGAAGCCGTAGACCCCGCCAGTGTGGCCCCGAGAATTGGAGGCAGGCATCCCAAAACCCCTTTCAGTCAAAATGCCGTACCCCCACCATCCAGCGCTCAAATCGCCGTACGCCTCCCTTACAATCTTTACCATCAACTCAACCAACATGCCAAAGAAGCGGGGATTTCCAAAACTGACGTTGTGGTTGCTGCCCTCGCCAAATACTTCCAAGTTACGGATAACATGCCCCTGGCAGAACGCCTTGCCCAGTTGGAAGCCCGGGTGGCGTCGTTGGAACAGCAGCGATCGCTGTAGAATGGGGAGCGTGGGAGCTTGGGAGCTTGGGAGCTTGGGAGCTTGGGAGCTTGGGAGCTTGGGAGCGTGGGAGTTTGGGAGTTTGGGAGCTTGAGCTTGGGAGATATAATTGGTTGTTTTCTCCGATGCTCCGACGCCCCGATGCTCCGACGCCCCGATGCTCCGACGCCCCGATGCTCCGACGCCCCGATGCCCCCATACTTTTCTAAGTGACTGCTACCGCCGCAGCTTTCTGTTCGATGATTTTTTGAATCACTTCTTCCACAGCTTTGTCTGGAGTAGAAGCGCCGGAAGTAACGCCAACCACCAATTCTCCTTCTGGTAGCCAGTTTTCCGTTACTTCTAGGCTGCCGTGCAGGGGTTTGTGTTCGATGCGGTTGTCAGCCGCAATGCGTTCGGCACCATCGATGTGGTAGGAAGGAATGCCCCGTTCGATGGCAATCTCCTGCAAGTGGGTAGTATTGGAAGAGTTGAAGCCGCCAATGACCACCATCAAATCCAATTTTTCTTCCACCAGCTCAAACATAGCATCTTGGCGTTCTTGGGTGGCATCGCAGATGGTGTTGAACGACCAAAAATGTTGGTTGACGTTTTCGGCACCGTATTTTTGCATCATGGTGCGCTCGAAAAGCTTGCCAATTTGTTCGGTTTCGCTTTTGAGCATGGTGGTTTGATTGGCAATGCCCACCCTTTCCAAATCTTGGTCTGGGTCAAAGCCAGGGGAAGTAGCATTTTGGAATTTTGCCATAAATTCTTCTTTGTCGCCGCCGTGGAGGATGTAGTCGGCAACATAGCGCGCTTCCTCTAGGTTGAGTACCACCAAATATTTATCGGCAAAGGAACTGGTGGCAATGGTTTCTTCGTGTTTGTATTTGCCGTGGATGATAGAAGTATATTCTTTCTTTTTATGGCGTTCCACGGTATTCCAAACTTTGGAAACCCAAGGGCAGGTAGTGTCTACAATGGTACAGCCTTTGTCATGCAGCAGTTGCATTTCTTCAACGCTGGCACCAAAAGCCGGTAGGATCACCACATCATTTTCTTCAATGCCGGAAAAGTCTTTTTGACCGTTTTCTACCGGGATAAACTGTACCTCCATATCCCGCAGGTGTTGGTTCACCGAAGGATTGTGAATGATTTCATTGGTAATCCAGATGCGCTGGCTGGGGAATTGCTTGCGAGTTTCGTAAGCCATGGCAACGGCGCGTTCTACGCCCCAGCAAAATCCGAAGGCTTCTGCCAGACGAATGGTGACATTGCCCCGCGTCAGCCAATTGTTGTTGTTGCGAATTTCTTGTATTAAGGGGCTTTGGTAGGCAGATTCCATCACCCCAGCGATCGCTTCTTGATGGCCAAAACCGCGACGATTGTATTTTTCCGAATCCCGTAGGGAGCGTTTAAAAGCTTTTGTATCCATATTTTCTATGACAATAAGTGGACAAAACGCGCAATAACGTTGGCAAAAACAACGTTCTCTTTTCCACAGTCTATATTCATTTCGATTTTCCGTCAGTGCGATCGCGATTTATTCTAATGGCGGCAGCACCATTTGAGCGTACATTTGCATGGCAGAACGCCACACCAAATATCCCCGTTCGTTGAGATGCAAGCCATCGGTGCTTAATTTGGGATTGAGTTTGCCTTCTTCATCCACAAACAGAGGATAGAGGTCTAAATAATAGGTCCCCATTTCCCCAGCGATCGCTCGCAAACGGGTATTGAGCGTACGAATGCGGGTGTTGGAAACATAGGCAAAGCGATCGCGACCTTCCCAGGTAGCCGCCTCACCAGCGTGGGGCAAAATCGACTGCACCACAATATAGGCCTCAGGATGCTCTTCTTGCAGGCGGCGCAAAATTTGCCGGTAGTTCTCCAAAAGCACCTCATCCTCCATCCCCCGCAGCAAATCGTTAATCCCAATCATAATAAAAATGCGATCGGGATGGGTGGGACGAAACAAATCCAGGCGTTTGAGCACCCCCGCCGAAGTATCCCCAGAAATACCTTGATTGAGCCAAATGCTGTTCGCAGGCAACCACTCATGGGGAAACCACAGCGTAATCGAATCCCCCAGCAAAATCGATAAATGGGCAGGCGACTGCGCTGCGATCGCATTGGCTTCCTTTTCCAGAATTTTCAACCACTCTTGGTAGCTCAGGTGGTGTCGTACCCCCAAAGCCGGAGACGGTTCCTCTGGGGTAGGAGCAACATGCAAAGAAACCGCATTGCCAGGCGCATTGCCACCAAAAACATTGGCAGTAGGTGGCTTAGGTGGTTGCGCGGATTTGTGCGGCCAAAAAACCATCCCCAACCCAGCTACAGCCAAGCCATTGACAGCCAGCAACAACCAAGTCCAAACAGAAAAATGTTTTACTGGATTAGACACGCCAATCGCCTCAAACCAAACCCTTTGCCCACGATTTTGCCACGGAATCGCATTTTCGGAGATGTTTAATGGGTACCACCTCCTAATGGATGATTTCCTCTAGAGACCTAGGTGCTTGCCCTTGCCCTGAGTTTGCCGAACAGTGGGAGGATTTTTGGGCTGATATCCGGCATGGGGAAAACCATATTTGTCTGTATTTGTCTGTTTCAAGAAGACCCTTGCCAGATCCCCACAAACCAAAAAAAAGAGCAGGAAGTTTGCCATGACTTCCCACTCCTTGCGTTTTCCATGCCAATCATTACATGGTTGTTTTCGCTAACATAGCAACAGAAAGCTATTTAGAAGCTTCCTTGATAAAGCCGTGATAGGCTTCCATACCGTGTTCGCCGATATCCAGACCTTCTTTTTCCTCATCTTCAGAGACGCGAATGCCGAGGGTTGCTTTCAACACCAGCCAAAAGATGGAAGAAAGCACCACCGTGAACAAACCAATGCTGAGAATGCCGATAATTTGGGCAAGAAAATCAGCCGTGCTACCGGATTGCGTAAAGAAAGGAAAAGCCACAGCAATGGTTCCCCAAGCACCGTTAACCAAGTGAACGGAAATCGCCCCCACGGGGTCGTCAATTTTAAGCACACTGTCAAAGAAAGGCACGGCGAAGACCACCAAAACCCCAGCAATAACACCAGTAATGGCAGCTCCTGCATAGGTCATCGCATCGCAACCAGCGGTGATTGCGACCAAACCGCCCAAAATTCCGTTAATAATCATGGAAATATCGGGCTTGCCATCTTTGATAGCCGAAGTAATGGTTGCAGCCACACCACCAGCTGCCGCCGATAGGTTCGTAGTTACAGCAATATAGGGAACATTTGGCGTTGCAGCCAATTCGGAACCGGGGTTAAATCCAAACCAGCCGATCCACAGAATCAGACATCCCAGGGTTGCCAAGCTCATGTTGTGCCCCGGAATGGCTTGCGGCCTGCCATCTTCGTATTTGCCCGTTCTCGGTCCAATCCAATAGGCACCCATCAAAGCTGCCCAGCCACCGACGGAGTGGACAATGGTAGAACCGGCAAAATCTTGGAAGCCACCGCCAACGTTGTTCAGCCAGCCGCCACCCCAGGTCCAATGACCGGTAATAGCATAGGAAATCCCTACCAACAGCAGACTGAAAACAATAAATGCAGAAAACCGAACCCGTTCGGCGACCGCACCAGAAACGATGGTTGCTGCCGTTGCAGCGAACGCTACCTGGAACAGGAAGGAAACGGGAATGGGCAATCCTTCTGGGAAGGGTGCCAAACCATAGGTTGCTGGATCGCCACTGCTGAGAAACCAGCCGCCACCGCCGATAAAGCCGCCTCCCTGGCCGTACATGAAGGAAAAGCCCACAGCCCAATAAATCAGGGTCGCCAGGGCAAACACAATCAAGTTTTTCGAGAGGATGTTAACGGCATTTTTCTGGCGGCAGAACCCAGTTTCCAGCATGCCGAAACCGGCGTTCATGAAAATAACCAGAATGGAAGCAACCACAATCCAAATGGTATTCAAAACCCCCTGAACGTATTCTGGGGTCAGCTCTTGTTCCTGAGCTGAGGCTGCCGTACTCCAGAGGGCAACAATCAGAGCTGCAAGGGGAATACAAGCCCACAGGCTCGGAGAGAGACGTCGCCATTTTTTGGGAATCCTGGGCAACCAGGAAGCGGCGGTATACCGATTTGTTTTTCGGTGATTTCTAGATTTACTAGATTTTGGCTTTACGATTGAAGTCATTGTTTGACTTTACCTTGATTACTTCGGTGGATACTCACAGAGTCGATGTAGTCGTTTGGCAACCCCCAAACCGCAACCTTCGATTGCGGTTGGACCAATCTCATCAAGCCATTTATAGAGGCTTTTCGTTGGGTTAATTTTACTGTTTTGATAGCTGGCAACTTGTGCATACAGCTACCGTTGGCAATGATGGGGAATAGTTTTTCGTTGAATTTTCCCAGAACATGCTACAGGGACAAAGGAATTACTCCCAGAGAAGAACAGCCACGATTCCTGGATTTTTTTACCTGGTCCTTTCTCCGAAAGCGATGGATTCGCTGAGAGCAGTTTTTGACCAATGTATAGAATGTATTTTTGCCAGTTATCAAGGGTTTTGTTCTGTATCAAATAATACAATTTTCCGGCTCTTTGCCTAGAAAGCTCCAAGAAATCCCTTGACACTCTCACGAATAGAATTCGTGAGATTCTCGCTTCATCGGGTGTGCCTAGATGGATTCGCTATGCTAACCCATCCCCGG
>NZ_LNDC01000059.1 GCF_001870905.1 Geitlerinema sp. PCC 9228 | reverse complement strand
GTCTAAGACCTGTTCTAATTGCGGATACAAGAAAGAATCGCTGTCCCTATCAGAACGGACGTTCCACTGCGAACATTGTGGAACGTCCATCGACAGAGACTTAAATGCTAGTAAGAACTTAGCGAATTTGGCAGTTTAACAAATTTGGCGGTAAGACCTACCGTGTCAGCCTGTGGAGTAAGTGTGCGATTCGTTTCCTGTGAAATCGCGGGAATTCATATGAATTCCGAGGTATAAGCAGGAGCAAGGTTAGAACCCTTCGGGGTAACCTTGACAACTGGATATCGATGACGGTGCAAGTCCGTCCCGCAAGGTGTGTTGTGTGAAAGCACATCCCCCATCGAGGAGACTGGTTATCAAATTGGTGAAGCGGGGATGAAAGGAGGTTAAGCCTGGGTCCAAACAGGTATCCCTTCGAGCAAGTGCTTACGGATAGAAAACGAAGTCATGTCAAAAGCGTCGTGACCACAACCCTGCGAAAATTGGACTGAAACGCAGGAACCAAAAGGTTAAGGATATTAGGAAAGGCTTGTACTTATAAGACCTTTCACACACCCGAAACAAACCCGGCGTACAGTGGCATCCTAAAGGTACAACCAATCGGTATCTGGAACGAAGTAACCCCCGTATGGCTCTCAAGGAATAAGGTCGATACCTTGAGTAGGAAACCATCCGCAAGCCTGCGGTGGGCAGGATAGAGTCAGAAGCGAATGCCAACCTGTAATGGGTTGGATAGGCTGACAGACTCTCGATGACTTGGAAGATAAGGTCGAAAGTAGCATGGATACGTCCAAAACGATTGGAAACAATACGGTGAGACTGGAATGGCGAGACATCGACTGGAAGAAGGTCGAGCGTCACGTCTTCCGCCTGCAAAAACGAATTTATCAAGCCAAGCGTCGTGGTGATGTCGCTACAGTTCGCGGACTCCAGAAACTATTGCTAAAAAGCTGGTCAGCCAGAGTGTTAGTGGTTCGTCGGGTAACACAAGATAACCAAGGCAAAAAGACGGCAGGAGTGGATGGTGTTAAATCATTGTCCCCAAAAGCACGTTTGAGCCTTGCAGGTCGTTTGAAACTCAACTCAAAAGCCAAACCCACACGTCGGATATGGCTACCCAAACCTGGGAGAGATGAGAAAAGACCATTAGGAATTCCCACGATGTACGACCGCGCACTACAAGCCTTAGTCAAGATGGCAATCGAGCCCCAGTGGGAGGCAAAGTTTGAACCCAATTCATACGGGTTCAGACCAGGAAGGTCTTGCCATGATGCAATTGATGCCATCCACCAATCCATTAAACAAAAAGCCAAATGGGTATTGGATGCTGACATCTCAAAATGCTTTGATAAGATTGACCACGCCAAACTACTAGACAAACTCGAAACATTTCCTGCCATCAGACGACAGGTACGGGCATGGTTAAATGCTGGCGTCATTGATGCCGGACAGCTATATTCCACGGATGAGGGTACACCACAGGGAGGCGTCATCAGTCCCCTGTTGGCAAATATCGCCCTCCATGGCATGGAAGAAAGCATCAAAGACTTAGTGGAAAGGTTGCCTGGAAAGGGTAGTCGTACAATACGAAGAAACGCAGTATCCTTAATTAGATATGCTGACGACTTCGTAATCATACAGTAATCATACATGAGAGTCAAGATGTAATCAACGAATGCCGTGACCACATCTCGGATTGGCTGAAAGGAATGGGACTAGACCTTAAAGAGGCTAAAACTCGTATCACCCACACATTAGAGGGCAAGGACCCAGGATTTGACTTCCTCGGTTTTACTATACGACAGTGTGAAGTCGGAAAATACAAAACCGGGAAAAACTCCAAGGGCAAGCCTTTGGGCTTCAAAACCATCACCAAACCCAGCAAAAAAGCCGTCCAAACCCACTACGAGAAACTGAAAGGGATAATAGATTCGCACAAAGCAGCCCCTCAAGAAGGCTTGATACAACATCTCAATCCAGTCATAAGGGGTTGGTGCAATTACTATTCCTCTGTGGTGTCAAAAGAAACTTTCTCCTACCTGGACGCACTCCTTTACTGGAAGTTAGCCAGATGGGGAAGATGGAGACACCTAAACAAAACCAATGAATGGGTAGCCCGGAAATACTGGCAAACAATTGGCAATCGCAAGTGGGCATTTGCAACACGTTCGGAAAACAATCCGATGCAGTTGAGAACCCACTCAGAAACACCAATTGTACGCCACGTTAAGGTCAAAGGTGAAGCCAGCCCATACGAAGGCAATTTGAAATACTGGAGTTCAAGGATGGGCAAACAACCTGGAGTTCCTACAAGAGTATCAAAACTTTTGAAGAAACAAAAAGGGAAATGCGCCCATTGTGGACTGACATTCCGTGAAGAAGATGTAATGGAAATCGACCACATCGTCCCGAAAGCTCTAGGCGGAAAGGACAAATACGATAACCTACAACTTCTTCACAAACATTGCCACGATGCAAAAACTGCCAACGATGGTAGTCCTGGTACTCATGACAAGAGCCAAGTTGTTGAGGAGCCGGATGACGCAAAAGTGTCAAGTCCGGTTTTGAAGACGAGTCGGGTGGGCGACTGCCCGGCTTAGTTTAACGGAGCCGACTCCTTTACTAGGAAGCAGGAAGAAACCTTAACGTCTGTGAACGTTTGTTAGTGTTTTAGAGTCGGTGAGAGAATTCTATCATATCATTGCGGCTAAAGCCGCCGAGTGGTTTTTCCGCCCCGCTTGAAAAAGACGGGGCTACCAAACTCCCGAATTTTTTCCGTGTTGGGGCATACCGAGCATGGGAGCATAGGAATAATGAAGGTTTTCCATTTCCCACGCTCGGCCGCTCCCAAGCTTCCAGGCTGCGAAGCTAGCGGATGATGAGTTGGTAGCGACCGCGACCGGTGCGATCGTAGGCGTTGACCAAAACTCGGTAGGAACCAGTGTAGGGGAGGTTGACCCTTAGGGCGGAGTTGGTATTTCCCCGGCGAAAGTCGTCGTTTTCTGCCAGTTTTTCACCGTTTTCGTCTACCAAAATCAAATACGTGTCGAAATCGGGACTTTCTAAAAGGATTTGTACCCGTTGCCCCCGACGCCCGGAAAAGGAGAAGGTGTCGTACAAACTCCTATCAGACAAACGGGAATCGCCCACTTCTAGCTCGCCGCGGCGCTGTAAAATCACTCTAGCGGTGCTGTTGCTGGGAGGTGCGTTGTTGCCATCAGCGATCGCTTGTAGGGTATATTGTCCCGATTCGTTGCTGCGATAGGAGTTGGCTAGCAAGGTGTATGTGCCGTTTCTGGGTAGGGTGACGGCAATACGAGCGTTAGCTTGTCTGCCACTGTCATCATCTTGGGCAATAGGCACCCCATTGGGATCGAATAGAATCAGATAGGGATCGATTTCTTGACTGTTCATGTCGATGGTGACTTGCTGACCCTGTTGCCCAGAGAAGGTATAAACATCAAAAAAGCTATTATCCACTGGCAAAACGTTATCGCCAGGGCGTAACTGTCCGGAAATGCTACGTCCGTTCAGGGCGATCGCTTGCGGTTCTTGTCGGTTTTGCGAGGGTCGGGAGCGTTGGTTAGCCCGCGGGGCATTGCCTTGGCGTACAGAAGCCAAAAAAGATTGCACGCGGGAAACCGAGATGGCAAAACCAATGCCAATATTGCCTTGCGATTGACCGCTGGTAAAAATGGCTGTATTAACACCAATGAGTTCGGCGTCGCTGTTGAGCAAAGGTCCGCCGGAATTGCCGGGATTGATGGCGGCGTCGTGTTGGATGAGTCCCCGTTGGCTGTCCAAACGACTCACAATCCCAGTGGTAAAAGTTCCTTGAAATTGACCGAAGGGATTGCCAATGGCAAAGGCTCGCTGGCCAACTTGAACCGATCCAGTATCGGCTAGGGGAATGGTGGGTAAGTTCTCAGCCCCGCGAATTTGCAAGATCGCTAAATCTTCCGAACTGGCAAAGGCGATCGCTTCTGCTGCCACACGCCGCCCGTCTTCCAGAGTCACGGTAATATTGTCCGAAGCGCCTTCTATTACGTGAGCGTTGGTTAGGACCAAACCATCGGCACTGATAATACTACCACTGCCGGCGCTATTGCCCGCTTCAATGGCAACCACAGCATCGCTGGCTTGTTCGTAGACCTGGATATTGGTGCGTTCTTCTTCATCTGCAGCTAGGGCAGGAGACTCCAGCAAATCAAATCCTCGCTGTTCTGCGGGGGATAGCAAGGTAGCTGCCGCCATTGGTAGCGTCGTCATACCAACTGCCAGCAAGCTAGAAGTAGCGAAACGATAAATCAGTTGCTTGGACATGGGGGATTGACTGGTAGCAGTTATCGGGAATACGGATTGTTTCTATTTTTATTGTCCTCATTCCGTTCCCAAGTAGACCGATTCCTTACCAAAAATCAATAAATTGTTCGGCTCTTTTCTATCCGCTCAACATGGCTTCTACAAATTCGTAGCTAGAGAATGGTCGCAGGTCTTCGATGCCTTCTCCCGCCCCAATAAACCGAATGGGCAATCCCAGCTGTTCCACCACGGAAAAAGCAATGCCGCCTTTAGCAGTTCCGTCCAATTTTGTCAAGACAATGCCGCTGAGATGGGCAGCTTCGGCAAAGACTTGGGCTTGTTGCAATCCATTTTGTCCGAGGGTGGCATCGAGTACCAACAGGGATTCTACTTTGGCATCGTCGGCTTTTTTGTCAATGACCCGGCGGACTTTATTTAATTCCTCCATGAGGTTTTTCTTGTTTTGCAGGCGACCGGCAGTGTCTACCAGCAACAGTTCTGTTTCCCGCGATCGCGCCGCGTTAATGGCATCAAACACCACCGAAGCTGGGTCGGTATTGCTGGTGGGATTGGCAATCACATCCACCTGGCTGCGTTGCCCCCAAATTTTGACCTGTTCGATGGCAGCCGCCCGAAACGTATCGGCAGCAGCAATGAGGCATTTGTAGCCAGATTTCTGGGCAATATGCGCCAGTTTGCCAATGGTGGTGGTTTTGCCGGAACCATTAACCCCCGTTATCAACCAAATATTCAACTGGTCTTTTTCCGGATACAGCAGCGGTGTGGGGCGATCGAGGGTGGGTCGATCCAGAATTTCCCGCAAAATGGTCTTGAGGTAGTTAATGGCGGCTTCTGGGGGCAATGCCTCTTCCCGCAATTTTTCCTGCAAAGCATCGATAATGCGATCGGTGGCTTCAACTCCCACATCTGCCCCCAACAGCAATGCCTCGATTTCCATAATGGCCTCTTCGTTGAGAGGCCCCTGACCGACAATCGATTTCAACTGGTTGATTAAATTGCGACGGGTCTTTTCCAACCCACGCCGCAGTTTTTGCAACCAGGTAATTTCTTCAATAGAAACATCATCGGGGTTGCGACCCTGTTGGGCAAGCAATCGCGCCGACCAGAGAAAACCTTCATCCAGATTGATATCCCCGTAGATATCTTGCAAAGTCAGGGGTTCGTTTGCCGATGGGGTTTCGGTTTCTTCGGTTTCGGGAATTTCTGGTTCTGGTGCTTCCACGGCTTCGGCTTTTAACCGTTCCATGCGCGCTTGCCGTTGGGATTCGGTTTCTGCCCAGATAGGAGTTTTGGGTTCGCTGGGGGGCTCTGGTGGCGTTTCCGATTCGGATTCGACGGTGGTTGCCGCTTCCGAACTGGTAGGCGTTGGGGATTCTGTAGCGGCTGGGGAAGTGGTGGTGGTTTCGGTTTCTGGGGCGGTCTCTTCTTCCTCTGTGGGTTCTGTGGTGGTTTCTGGTTCCGTTTCGGTGGTAGTAGATGGTTCTACCCCTTGACGTGCTTGAATGTTGCGGTAGGCGGCTTTTGCCCACTGCAAATATTCATCCTCTGCCTGTGAGGTTGCCGATGTGGTTTCTGTCTCGGGGGCTTCGGCTGGTGACGTTTCGGCAGATGCTGGAGACTCCTCCGATTTTTCTGCGGATTTGGAAGTATCGGTAAATTGGCGACGGAACCAGTTAAAGACCATTTCTTTTCCGTATCCGATTCACAATTTCAAAGTTGACAGGTTTGGGGATAGGAGGCGAAGCTGCTTTCGCTTTCCGAGGGATCTTCTGTCTTGCGCCTATTCTATAGATATTCTCTCGATGTGCTTTGCGGTGGGAATCTGGGTGGCGACTTCAGCTTCGCGCGTACTTTTTGCTGCTTATTTTACCGTGGAAACGGGGTTGGACTCAACAGCAGTTCCTTATTTGGAGGTGTTGGAGGTGGGAACGCTGCGATCGCGCAGGCGATCGCTGAGACGGCGTAAAATACCGTTAATAAAGCGATGTCCCTCTTCTTCGCTATAGCGTTTGGCAATTTCCACGCATTCGTTGATGGCGACTTGCTGGGGAGTGCCCATATACATCATTTCGGCAGCGGCAATGCGCAATAAATCCCGGTCGATGCGCGGCAGGCGTCTCAACTGCCAGGAAACCAAGGATTGCTGTAAGACTTCGTCGATTTCTTCGCGGTTGGTTTTGACGTTGCTGAGAATTTCCCAGGCATAGGCGCGCACTTCTTTTTGGTTGGCTAGCTGCAAAAATTCTGGCAGCTCCACAGCCATACCAACACGATTGATGGCGGCGCGCGCTAGTTCCATGGCTTCGCGAACCGCGTTTTTGCTGCTTTCCAAATCGGCGGCGCGGGTTTCGCTATCGAAAATAGAGTTTTCGCCGCGTTTGATTTCCAAAGAAGCTGTTTCTAGGAGTTCTTCGCATTCCGAACTGAGGGTGCGGATCGATGCCAGCACTAGGTCGTCTAGTTCGGCGCTTTCTTTGCCGCCGATTTGGCTGAGACTGAGCAGTGCAAGTTCCCGTGCAATTTGCCGAGCTTTCATAGGGGAATTTGTGGGTGGGAATGGGGTTTGCTAAGACTGGTTGGCGTTGTTGGCGGTTTCGGAGATGGAATGGTTTTCTCCAGTAGCCGCCTCGTTGTTATTTTCCAGCGACTCTAGTGTACGACTTTGCAGCTCTTTTGACGAGAGGGCAGGTAGGTTGCTGGGGCTGACAATACCGCCGGAAAGCAAGACTTTGAAGGCGTCTTCAATGGACATGGAAAGGTTGATAACTTCGTCTTCGGGAATAATGGCATACCATCCCGAGGTGGGGTTGGGGGTGGTGGGGATGAAGACACTCAACATGCCGCTTTCTAGGTGGGATTTGAGTTCTCCTTTGATGCTACCGGTCACAAAGGCGATCGCCCAAACACCGCGACGGGGGTATTCCACCAAAATCACTCGATGGAATTTTTCCCGAGAATCCCGCAGCAGGGTTTCGAGAAGTTGTTTGAGGGTTTTGTAGACCGAACCGGCGAGGGGAATTCCTTGAAAGATTCTTTCGCTAACATCCAACAACCAACGCCCCACGATATTGCGTGCCATCAAACCAATCAACAGGATGAGCGTTAGCGGTACGAGAATCCCCACCAACAAGTTCAACAAGCTCACCAGCAACGGATCCAATCCCTCAAAGGGATTGAGCTGCTTGGGAATGCTGGTTAGGGCATCGATGGCCCACCTTGCCATCGTAACGCTAATCCAGATGGTGGTGGCTAGGGGAACAATTGTGAGAAGACCGGCTATGAGGTCGTTTTTGAGATCTTCCATGAAGCGTTGTAGCACGGCAAACCTACTCTCCTTTCTGTATAAACTGGATCCTCATTTTGAGGTGGTTTCTGAATTTATTGTAAATAAATATTACAATTTTTTCTGGGAAATGATTCTATTTTGCCTGCCGCTCGCACCACTGCCGATATTATGTATTTTAGATCGCACTGGGAGTTTCTATACTTGGGTAGGGGTTTCTGGTTGTGCTACTCGATCGCTTTTGGGGGAGGCGTGTCTGAGTTCCCAAACTTTCACTACGATTAAAAACTCATAAAATGCCTGCAAAACGCACCAAGTAAATCCGGGATAGCCATCGAGAATGCCTCCGAGTAGAAAATACATGTAGAAAAAGCGCACCAACGGTCGCAAAGGCGTACGCAGGGAAAGGTCTTTCAAGGCACGCCGCCGTTCTACTTCGGTTTTTCCCAAGAAAATTTGCCGCCAGCTGACTTTACCACTTTCGAGTTGTCTGATGGTTTCTTTGGCTTCGTCGGTGGAGTAACGGTTGTGTTTTTCAATCCAGCGACTCATGCCTTTGCTACAGGTATAGTGCGGATAGGTATTTTGCAAGAAGCTCGTGGGTCCTTGACAAACTTCCCGTTCCGTGTGTCCGTAGTCGGTAAAGAAAACTTGATCCGGACGCAGCAACCGCAGTTGGTAGCGGGGATACTGGGTGGCATGGCGAATCCAGCGGTTCATGAACATTACCCGTTCGGCGACGTAGTATCCCACGCATTCGTTGGTTTGAATGGCTTGCTGGCATTCCCGAAACAGTTCTGGCGTCATGCGTTCGTCGGCTTCGAGAATGTAAACCCACTCATGCTTGGCTGGTACTGCTTGCAGCATCCAGGTCCGCTGTTTGCCGTGGCTTTCAAAGGCATGCTGTACCAGGCGTACGGGATATTGCTGGGCTATCTCGACGGTGCGATCGCTGCTAAAGGAATCTACCACAATTACATCGTCGCTGAGCATGGCCGATTCGATGCAATCGGCGATATCAATTTCTTCGTTGTAAGTAAGAATGTAAATGGAAAACATGGCATCCATAGGCGAAGCTCTTCCCCGGATTGAATTCAACGAAATTTCGATCCTGCCGCTGTTACAGGATCGAGCATTCATTATTTAGAATCAGCTGTACGTGCAGATGCACCGGGGGCACTTTTGACGCTCTTTAACCCCAACCAACCGACCATAATATACGCGATCGCAAGCAAGAGAGAGCTAAATCCAATCCGAATAGAATTTTTTAACGCCTCCGTATTATTTTCTTGTTTTAGTTCCTGCTCCCGTTCGCGGATTTGCGTTAAATTGCGATTGCGGAAATTATCGGCTTGCTGTTGCAAAAATTGGTCTAGAGCATTGGGATTTTCTTTAAACTCTTGCAATCTTTGTGCTTGCTCTTGGGGAACATTTTCCAGGGCTTGCTGGAAGTTTTCTTCGCTTTGCAAGAGGTTTTGAATCTGCTGTCTGACCTGACTTTGTTGCTGTTCCAAGCGTTGGGAGAATTCCTCGCTCCCCAATTGTTCTTCCGCTTGCTGGGATTGCTGTTCGATTTGTTGAATCGTACGCTTGTTCTGGATGCGTACGTCGTTGAGAAACATGGGTACGTACAGTAAATATACTAACCCTAATAAACTTGACAGGATAAGCGCCCAAGTCCGCAAATCCTGATATTTTTTGACGGGTTTGGGCTTGCCCATATAAACATCCGCCACCCAAAAACCTAGTAGCAACAAGGCAATGCCAATCATGGGAATAATACCCCTTTCGACTGTCTGGGTGACAACATTAATGCGCCATCCCCGGTCGAGAAATTGATAGGGAATGGGCAGGACCAAAAAATCGACAATGGCCGATAAAATTAACAAAATCCCAGTCAGCTTGAGGGCACGGGAAGCGATGGGAGCAAATTGGCGGCTGTCTATTACGCTCATGGTTGGTTTCCTAGCAAAAACAAAATATTAAAAAAGGAAAAGAAAATAATGAGTATAAAAATCATACCAGGCAACGAGGGTGGCGATCGCGAAGGGACACAAAAGGGCAAACGGGGGCAAGCCGTTTCCTCAAGATCTTGGCAACACCTCGCCTGCTGATTTTAGCACCCCGTGTTTTGTTTTGACGATAGCCCCACTGTTGCCTGTGGGAAGGAAGGTTGTACGAGGAAAACCCCATCCCCGCAGGCTGGCTTTCTGGATTGTCTTTGGGTAGCGATCGCCTCCCCATCCGATCGCCTACAATAAAAACAATCAAATCATAGCCATTCCGTAGGGAAAGTTGTCCAGCTAGCAGCACTTTTTTTACAAGATTTTTACAATTGAACGATAAGTAGGAGACAACGGCATTCGCCCTCACTCTGGCAGCATTCACGATTATTCACCATTTCACTGAAAACGCTATATTTGTTGTTTTTTTAAACATTTGGGGCGTTAGACTCTCCGATTGTATTTTTTCAAGATAGGTTTATGGAAGCGTTGCTCGTGGAAATTCAAGCTAGCTTTTTAAAATTGCTGGGAACCCTCATTCAATATTTGCCAAGTATTCTCATGGCGACGATTGTGGTTATTTTAACTCGCCATGTTGCCCAATTTGCCGGTAAGGTTGTGCAAAAAACCGCCAAACATACCGTTCGCAACAATTCCTTACAAGTGTTTGCCTTACAAGTCACCCATATTTCGGTTTGGGGAATGGGGTTGCTGCTGGCAAGCGTTTTTCTGTTCCCCGATTTGCGTTTGGGAGATTTGGTGGGTTTGCTGGGGCTGGGGTCGGTAGCTTTTGGTTTTGCTTTTCAAGATATTTTTAAAAACTTTCTGGCAGGCATTTTCCTCTTATTGCAAGAACCGTTTCGCATTGGCGATCGGATTGCGGTGGCTGACTACGAAGGGGCAGTGGTGGAAGTGGCATTGCGTTCGACGCAAATTCAAACCTACGCCGGTGAAATTGTGGTCATGCCCAATTCTATCTTGCTCACCAATCCCGTGCGCGTTCTAACAGCTTTGCCTAACCGCCGCATTGATTTAGCTATTGGGGTGGATACCAGCTTACCTTTTGAAAGCACCAAAGAAATCCTGTTAAACGCGATCGCTGAAGTCGAAGGCATTTTAACTGACCCCGAACCAGAAATTGATGTCACCAGTTTTAGCAGTGGTTTTGTAGATTTGACCATCCGCTACTGGACCTTCCCCGAAATTGCCCAGGTACGGCGTACTCAAACAGAAGCCATTCTTGCCCTCAAACAAGCCTGCGATCGCGCCCAATTAACCATTGAATCCCCCATTCGCACGATCTCCCAAAGCGAACGGCCGGGTGCCGATCGTTTTGTTGCTTCTAACAATACCGTAGAAATTGGTTAACATCTCTTCCCATCGCTTCCCATTTCCTGTTTTAACCGCAGCAATTCAGGCAACTTGCGAGTGGGAATCGTTGGTAACCCGGATCCAACCGCGATTGACCGCGCGTAACAGCCGGTTGATGGCACGCATTTCTTCTTCGCTCAAAGATTCTTCGAGAATGGCAGCCATAAGTCCGTAGCGATCGGCTTTGGTTAGGCAACCGTTGCGGCTGGCGGAGGCGAGAATTTCGGAAATAGCACCGGGGAGGGGTTGAACTTGGGGAAGCATGGCTGTAGGAAGGAATAAGGCTACAGTTCTACTATCCCCAATTTTTCAGCATGTACGTGCGATCGCCGAACAGGAAGTTCTGTGATTTCGATCGCCGGTCAAAAACGGGGATCTTCCCCTGCGGACTCGGACCCAGCAGTTGCCGATCCACCCAAATCCCCTAAGCTGGTGTTGGTGTATAGCCGGCTTTGGCGATTGCTTCTTGCACTTGAGCGTCTGGCTGTTGGGTTTCTACTTGCACCAATTTGCTTTCCGGGTCGGCATTAACTCTAGCCCCAGCATCGATGCTTTGAATGGCTTTGGTAATGTTTTCGGCACAGGCAGAACAAGCCATATCGGAAACTTTATAGGTAATACTCATATCTAGCTCCTCCTCGCGTTCAAAATTCTACTTTCAGGTTAAAAGATCGGCTTTGCGAATGGCCAGTTTCTTAGCTTGCAAGCGTAGCATGTAACTATCCAAGTCTCGCACAACGCTGTTGCTGAGAAAATAGGCACCGATTAAGTTGGGAAACGACATGGCATACAGCATGCCGTCGCTCAGTTTCAAGACCGAACTGGCGTTGACCACCGCACCTACAAAAACACCAAAAACAAATAACACCCGGTAAACCACCAAACTGCGATCGCCGAATAAATAACTCCAACTACGTTCTCCGTAGTATCCCCAGGAAATCATGGTGGAGAAAGCAAACACCAACACGGCAACCGCCAAAACATTGGGGAACCAATCAATAGCAGCGCCAAATGCAGCTGCTGTCAATTGCGCGCCGCCAATAGCAGAAGAATCGGTACTTTCATGAACCCCCGTGGTCAAAATTACCAAGGCAGTTAGGTTGCAAATAATTACCGTGTCGATAAACGGTTCCAGCAGGGCAACCAAACCTTCGCGGATGGGTTCTTTGGTTTTGGCGGCAGAATGGGCGATCGCGGCCGACCCCACGCCAGCTTCGTTGGAGAAAGCAGAACGGCGCAATCCCTGCACCAAAGCACCCACAAAGCCACCGCCGGCAGCATCCAGGGAAAAGGCATCGGTGACGATGGTGGTGGCGGCTTGAGGAATTTCTTGGAAGTTAAGCAGCAATACCCACAAAGCAGCCAATACATAAATTCCACACATGGCAGGCACCAGGGTACCGGCTACCCGACCGATGCGTTGGATCCCCCCTAAAATTACCAGGGCGACCAATAGGGCAACCACGGCACCGTACAGCCATCCCGGTAGCTGGGGCATAACGCTGGCAATGGCGCTGTAGGATTGGTTGGCTTGAAACATGCTGGCACTGCCCAAGGCCGCAGCGATCGCAAATAGGGAAAAGGCGGCAGCGAGGACTTTGCCTAATTGAGCTTTGCCCAGTTCCGCCAAACCGCGATCGAGGTAGTACATGGGACCACCAGCTACCGTGCCGTCGGGTTTGATGGTGCGGTATTTTTGCGCTAGGGTGCATTCAACGAATTTGCTGCTCATACCCAGCAAACCCGCCGCGGTCATCCAGAAAACTGCTCCCGGACCACCGAGAGTAATCGCGATCGCCACCCCAGCAATGTTGCCCAATCCGACGGTGGCAGAAAGGGCTGTAGCGAGTGCCTGGAAGTGGGATACTTCCCCTTCTTCTTCGGGGCTGTCGTATTTTCCCCGTACGATGTCGATGGCATGGCGAAAGGCGCGTATGCTGACAAAGTTGGTCCGTAAGGTGAAAAAGATGGCACCGCCAATTAACCACAAAACCACCAGGGGAACATCACCAATGCTAAAAAAGATGGCGTGGAAAAATAGGGAAACCAGTTGCGAGAAGATCGCATCGATTCCTCGAATGAAGTATTCGGTGATGCTCGGGTTGCTAGCTAAAAAGACGATAGGAAGTCCGAGAAACAAGAAAATATAAATGAAATTTTTTCTCAAAACGATGGGGACATCCTCCAATTTCGTCGTACGTTATTTACAAAAATACATATCGATGCCTGTTTACAATGTTCTACAATAACAGTTTTTAGGAGATTCGCGAAAAAAGAGGTTTGGCGGGGGGTGAAAGAACACCCATGAGCGGTTTTAGCGGTTCTAAAGGAGAGCAGGTGTTATTTTCGCAAAATCGAGTTCTGGTTCCGTTTGATTTTTCGGAAGAATCCACCGAGGCTTTGGAAAAAACATTGGCGTTTGTTGGCGAGGCGACCCATTTGTACGTGATTCACGTTTTACCCCAGCTGAATGTGGGAGAACCGGGGGTTATGTATCAAACTACCAACGATCGCACGCGCAAGCAGCATGTGGAAAAGGTGTTTTGGGAAACCTTTGGCGATCGCTGCTATCAGGGACTTCACTTGCACGTTGCTATCGGCGACCCCAGTGCGGCAATTGTTGATTATGCCAAAGCTCAGGAAATTGAGTTAATTGTGATTCCTTCTCACGGTCGCACAGGACTGCGGCGTTTTTTGTTGGGGTCGGTAGCGGAAAGAGTGATTCGATTTGCTCGATGTCCGGTTTTGGTTTTACGAAAATAACCGATCGTGGGCGGTTTGGCTATTGACAAGTCAGAGAGTTGCTGGTATACTGGGAGCAGACATAGGGGGAGGGAACTCGCCATAAAAAAGGGGAGGTTTTTGCAGACGCCTTTACCCAAACATCTAACCTGCGCAAAAATAGTTTTTTGTTCGTACAAAATACAAACAAAGCCCATGCCAGGCAACATTTGGGCATCTCCCTCCCCACCAAAAGGGGAAGATCGACTCCCCTGCGTACGACTGCTGGTCGATATTATTGGTCGCTGGTGTCGTTCTGCCAAGCGGGATGGGTAAGAATTTCTTTCAAAACGCGGACCCCTCGCAGTTGGTTGGACAAAGGCAAATGGCCCTTGGGAGCGCTTAAATCCCAAGTAAATTCATTGGGATAGCGGGTCCATTTATTTCCAGTTTTCCAGTTAATTTTTTGCCAGAATTTTTCCCAATCTTTGCCAGCCGAAAGCCACAGCTCTCGTTGGACGGAATAGCCAAATTTGCCCTCCGAATAGACCTGCCACAGGGTATTGATGGTACGCAGATCGGTAACTGGCAGGCGCGCGGCTTCGGTGAAATACAGCCATTTTCTTTTTGCCGCCATTTCGCCGCCGAGTTCGCAGAGTTTTTGCGCTGTTTGTCGGTCGGCTTTGAGAAAATCTGCTTGCGCCAGTTGTTCCTGCAATTGCCGATAATCCATGTTTCGGTCGGATTGCAAGGGGACGACGCCTTCGGGGAGGGTATTGCGGACAAAATCTTGGGCTTGGGGATAGTCCTGTTGAATCAAAAGCTGGTAAGCTTTCCCCATGGCAATGGTAGGCGGCTGGTTTTGGCGAGCTTGAAGAAAATCGATGAGCGCTTGGATGCCAGTTTCGCCGCCTTCTGCTAGCTGTTGCAGCAGTTGGATTTGCTTGGTTGGCGGGGCATCTAGGAGTTTTTGAGCGATCGCTTGGACTTCGGATGCGGCAATGGTGGAGTCACTCATAAAGTTCTACAAAATTGAGGATACGATTAACGATCGTAGTAGTTGATGTGGAAATTTCAATGGGAACTAGCGCAATTCTACCGCCATAAGAGCGCACAGATGCCGCTTCTGGCAAAGTTTCTAGGTTGTAATCGCCCCCTTTGACATAAATATCCGGCTGCAATTGCTCGATGAGATGGCTGGCGGTGGTTTCTTCAAAGATTGCTACCGCATCTACTGGTTTGAGAGCGGCTACCATTTCCGCTCGCTGCCCTTGGGGAATAAGGGGTCGGGTAGGTTGTTGGGGTTTTGGTGGTTTGATGGATCGTACCGAGCGATCGCTGTTGACGCCGACAATTAATGTCCGTCCCCATGCCTTTGCAGCTTGCAGGTAACGGACGTGACCGACGTGAAGCAGGTCAAAACAACCGTTGGTAAATACGCACGGTCGCCATTGCTGGGGGCGATCGGCGATCGCTGCTTGGAGGGTGGCTACATCGTACACCAAATGGCTCATGAATTTTCACTCAGTTGGTAGTTATCTTGGCGATCGTTATCCGTAGGGGGTTCGTATCCTTGTTCAAAAGCAAAGCGTACCAATTGGGAGCGATTGTCTAATTTTAATTTATTTAAAATGTGGCTGAGGTGGGTTTGTACCGTGCGGGGGCTAATAAACAAGCGTTCGGCAATTTGTTTGTTGGTATAGCCCTCCACCACTTCCCAAAACACCCTGGCTTCCGCTGGTGTGAGCGGTAGCGGTTCCCGTTCCTCTCCCGATTTGCCACTTTCTGTTGGTTCTGAGTTGGATAGTAGAGGCGATTGCTGGGAGGAGAAGGATTCTGAAGCTCCTCCAGAATTGACACCTTGCTGCATCAAACGTACCATTTCTGAGTAGATACGGCGGGTTCTCTCCAACTGAGCTTCAATTTTGGCGACCAGTTCTCTCGGTTCAAAAGGTTTGATGAGATAGTCATCTGCACCAATGGAATGACCTTCTACCCGATAGTCCAGTTCGTCTCTGCTGGAAAGAAAAATAAACGGAACCAATTGACCGGAACGTTTGGCCCGTAAGCGACGACAAAATTCAAAGCCATCCATTTGGGGCATAATAATATCCGAGACGATCAGATCGGGTGGTTCGCGGTCGAAGACTTCCAGCGCATCAATGCCAGAATGCACCACAGAAACCAAATACCCCTGATTTTCTAAATAACGTTTTAACACCAAGCGCAAGGTTTGGTCGTCATCAACGACGAGAATCTTCTTCATCGGGTCGAACCTCCATGTTCGTTTGTATGGTATCCCCCTACATTGTGAATGATAGTTGCCAACCGGTTGATTTCCCACCCACTTCCCCGATTTTTCCTACTTCCTATTGTGCGTCATGTTAGAGGTCGCTTTTGTGATGTGGGACAAATCTTTACCCAAAGTTGGCATAAAATTCTCCTCAGGGAAGCTCTAAAAAAGAGGGTGGTCTTTTTCTATATCAAATTTTCCCTAACAAAATGGGCGTTTATCTCGCAGAATTTGGTTTCGCGGTTGTTGGCAGCTACCTGGAAAAACTTAGGTAACAGCAATCGTACGTAGGCTGCTGGCTGCATTCACGGCCAGTCTCGGTGTTTTCCTCGGGATATAGATGGTTGGGAAAGGGAGGCGTACGTGCAGAAGGTGGTTTGTTAGGCTGAGTGGGAAATCTTTTCTCGGTGGATAAGTGGTTTGATTGGAAAAGCCAGCGATCGCTACCGGGAACTTGCGTTTTTTCCATCAAGGGAATAGATGGAAACGATACTCAAAACCGAGCGTAAAGTATAAATTATAATATATTGATGGGGAATTTGGAAAATTTTTATTGAGGTCAGCGGCTCAATTGGGGGTCCATGAAGCTGTGGCCTCCCCAACTTGGTTCCTTGGGATCCTCACTTAAAAATCAATTTTGACTCCCCAGGCGATCGCTATTTTCCTGTTTCAGGTAAAATTCCGGCAAACCAATGTCCTGGAAAGCGCCGACGAAAAATCATGGAAAATTATGACGGGGGGGGCGCTTCGGGAAGCGCCGACTTATTTTTCAGAAATGGGATTATAGAAAATCCTGTGCCAAGAAAAAACTAGAGATGGATTTGGAATCCACAGGTTCCCCTGCCAAAATTGCTGCTTTGAGTTCCTCAGCAGAAAGGGTCACCACTTCAATGTCCTCATCTACATCTTGTTCGGGTGGCGTATCCAACGGTTCCAAATCTTTAGCTAGAAAAGCATAAATCATTTCGCTGGAATAACCAGGTGCTAGGGAAAATTCCCCGAGTTTTTGCCATTGATGGGCGCGGTATCCAGTTTCTTCTTCAATTTCTCTGCGAATTGTTGCTTCCGGGTCTTCGTGGGGTTCCACCGTGCCTGCTGGAAACTCTAACAAGCGATCGCAAACGCTGAAGCGATACTGACGTACGAGAATCAGTTTGCCGTCGTTGGTGACGGGAACGCACAAAGCTCCTCCAGGATGTTTGATATACTCAAATTCTGCTTGGGTGCCTTTGGGCAACCGCAATTTTTCCACAACAAAGCGAAATTTGCGTCCTTGATAGGACAAACGTGACCCCAATACTTCTGAAATTTCTTGACCGAGTCCCATAAAAAACCTGCTGTTTTTTTGATTGACTGCTAACTGAAGTTTCTCTCCAACCCGAAAAATTTGGCCAATGAAATAAGGGCGAACTAATGTTCGCCCCGACCTTTGCTGTGGGAGTTTTACAACAACAACCCTAGAAGCGGCTTTGGTTGGGTTTGTAAACGATGAAACTAATCATTTGACACTGACGAATGTTGTCAAATCCTACTACCCGGATGAAGCAATTGGGATATTCTTGACGGCACTCCCGTACTTCATCAAGTACGTCTTGCGGGGAAGATGCTTGGAACAGGGGCAACTTCCACAGGGTCCAATAATGGGTTTCGGCAGCCGAATCTTCGTTAAACTCAATGGCGGGAATAAACCCTTGATCCAGCATATACTGAACCTGACGGGCAATTTGTTGGTCGGTGAGATTGGGTAAGTAAGATAAAGTCTCGTAACGTCGCTCTTTTGGTAAAGTTTTCATCGATGGACTCCGAAAATCTACGCTGAAATTTACGATGGTTCTTCGCTGGAACCTCCTTCCTCAGGAGAAGATTCCTCGTCTGTCAATTCGGGATGGCTACGTTCGGAAGTTCGCGCTTCGGATGCAGGCTGGGATGAGGTCATGCGTTCTAACAACTGGCGGCGCGTTTCCATATTGGATTGCTGGATACCAGTACGCACCATCTCTGGCAAAAAGTCTACCACCGAATTGGCCAGATCTTCGCGCACGGCCAAAATTCGCAACACCAAATCTTTGCGCTCTTGCAGCAGGTTTTGTAGGTAAGCCTCCCCATCTTGGAACACGCCGCCAGAGTATTGCTGCAACCACAAGGCCATGGGTGGGTTGGTTTCTGACAGCTGTTCGATGACCGTGCGCAGTGCTTGGTAGGTGAGGTAATTTTGCAAAACCCGTGCCGTGTTTTTGGCCACTTGTTTCGGATCCACGATCCCCCTTTCCCAGCCTTGGGAATAGTCGATTTCAGGTTTTAAATACCTATTGTATCGAAAACCCAAAATCTGACATCCCCAAGCCGGTCGCTTTGATTTCTTCCGATTAAAGCGTATCCACAGCTTCGTATTCGAATTTGATTTCTTTCCACAGTTCGCAAGCCGCTTGCAGTTCGGGACTCCAGCGGGCGGCTTCTTTGATGATTTCGTTGCCTTCGCGCATGAGGTTGCGACCTTCGTTACGCGCTTGTACGCAAGCTTCCAAAGCCACACGGTTGGCTGTAGCACCGGGTGCATTGCCCCAGGGGTGTCCCAAGGTACCGCCGCCAAATTGCAAGCAGGCATCGTCGCCGAAGATATCCAGCAGGGCGGGCATGTGCCATACGTGAATACCGCCGGAAGCAACGGGTATGACGCCAGCCATGGAAGCCCAGTCTTGGGTGAAGAAGATGCCGCGGGAACGGTCTTCTTCGATGTGGTCTTCGCGCATCAGGTCCACAAAGCCCATGGTGATACCGCGTTCGCCTTCTAGCTTACCAACCACGGTACCGGCGTGTAGGTGGTCGCCGCCGGACATGCGCAAGCACTTGGCGAGGACCCGGAAGTGCATGCCGTGGTTTTTCTGACGGTCGATCACGGCGTGCATGGCGCGGTGAATGTGCAGCAGCAAGCCGTTGTCGCGGCACCATTTGGCGAGGGTGGTGTTGGCGGTGAAGCCACCGGTGAGGTAGTCGTGCATGATGATGGGCATGCCCAATTCTTTGGCATATTCGGCCCGCTTCAGCATTTCCTCACAGGTGGGGGCGGTGACGTTGAGGTAGTGCCCTTTGATTTCGCCGGTTTCGGCTTGGGCTTTGTGGATGGCTTCGGCGACGAAGGAGTAGCGATCGCGCCAACGCATGAAGGGCTGGGAGTTAATGTTTTCGTCGTCTTTGGTGAAGTCTAAGCCACCGCGCAAGCCTTCGTATACGGCGCGACCGTAGTTTTTGGCGGACAGACCCAGTTTGGGCTTAATGGTACAGCCGAGCAGGGGACGACCGTATTTGTTCAGTTTGTCCCGCTCGACGGTGATGCCGTGGGGAGGTCCCTGGAAGGTTTTCAGGTAGGCAACGGGGATGCGAAGATCTTCCAAACGCAGGGCACGTAGGGCTTTAAAACCGAATACGTTCCCGACGATGGAGGTCAGCATATTGGTGACGGACCCTTCTTCAAACAGGTCCAGGGGATAGGCAACGAAGCAGAAGTATTGGTTGTCTTCCCCGGAAACTGGTTCGATGTGGTAGCAGCGACCTTGGTAGCGATCGAGGTCGGTCAACAAGTCCGTCCACACGGTGGTCCAGGTACCGGTGGAGGATTCCGCTGCTACTGCAGCACCAGCTTCTTCAGCGGGTACACCCGGTTGGGGAGTCATCCGGAAGGCAGCTAAGATATCGGTTTCTTTGGGGGTATAGTCGGGCGTGTAGTACGTGAGGCGGTAATCCTTTACCCCAGCTTCGTATCCGCTTTTTGATTGGGCTTGTACCATAAGTTCTCTTTCCTCGCAGGCTACAGAGAGAATTTTTTTACGTTTATGTTCCAGGAGCTAGAAAGTCGGCACGGTTGTCGGTACCGATGCCATGGCAACGGCCGTTGGCAAATGCTCCCCACCAGCAGTAGGGAACGATACAGCCACGGCGTTCGCACCAATAGCAACAGCCCCTAGGCTTGCTAACTTGACTGGCTCCTCGGAGATTTAAAATGGCAATCCCAGACGCAATTGCCTTATCCACTCCTTATCGTAACACGAACTTTTGTATTTTTAAGCATGAAATTTTTTTCCCGTTCGCAAATTTTTATTTCGATTGGCGATCGAAGTAATTAGTTTCTTTAATGGAAGGTAAAAAAAATTTAAAAACTTAGCAGCAATTCCACCAAAAATTATTGATAAAAGTTTACAAAAAATGAGAAAATGGCTTCTGAAATCTGGAAAAGGCACTTTAGAAAATGGCGCTGGGCTACCGGTAAAAACATAGCGGCAATCTCTGGAAAGTGCTACCAAGCAAGCGATCGCCCACGATTTTCTATTGGATAGATGGCTGGAGTTGCTGGAAAAAACTGTCCCGATCTTGGAAAAATTTAAGTAGTCTTACTTAGGGCGATCGCCAAACAATTCCGTAGCGCTATTTTCCCCAAATTTTTACTTCAATTGCAAATAAATCGGCAAAGAAATGCTCCTTTGAACTGTTTTGATGGCTGGCAAGCACAACTTTTTGCTGCTGGTCGGCTGGTTGGCTTCCCCTATTTCTTTTCCTACTAGATGGGAAAAGTTCGTTCTCGCAATTTTTACAATTTTTGTATTGTTTAACTTGCTAGCAGAGGGCTGGAAAAAAGAAGTTCCTCGTAAGGGGCATTGGCCGGATTGTCTGCAGAAGCAGCTTTCTGGGGGCGTCGCTTGCTCCCAGCGCGATCGCTGCTTAAAAATTTTCCGCGGTGCCAGCATCGTCTTCGCTTTCCGTATGGGAATCGTTGTTGCTTGCTGGCGTGTAGTTGCTGGGATGGCGGTGGGGAAACAAGGTAACGAGTAACTGATGGATATAAGCCTGACCGTAGTTGGGACTCGGCATGTGCGGCGACATAGAAGCACCAGTGGCCGCACCACTCGTACCACCATTTTGCGATTGGGAAGTGGCCACACCATCGAGCGAGCTACCAGCTTGGTTTTCAGCCGTTTGACCGTTCTTGCTCTCGGACGCTGAAAACGAGGCATCTGGGGATGGCGAAGCAAAATCCGGTTGCCCGTGGGCAGCACGGACACCACCATTGGAATTACCATGGAACTCGGTAGGTGGTGTGGTTGCACCTGCTTGTGCTGGGGAACTATCGGGATAGCCGTTTCGGTCGGCAGGTGGTGCGGCACCTGATGGGGTAGTACCATTATCGGTATGGTGGTAGCCGCTTGCCTGGGTGACATCGGCAGCTGAAGATGGTGGCGATGGAGAGGGGGTGCGATCGCAAGACTCATCGGAATTGGAAGTTGGGGAACTGGCGGTCGAGGAAGCCTTTTCGGGCACTGCATCGTCCGATAAATCCACCGAACGGGAGCGATCGCCGAGAATTGACCCCGCAGCGATCGCCTCCATAGCCGCAACGCTGGTATTCCAAATCGTGGTAGCGGCACCCACACAAGCGTATTCCCCAATGGTGCCGCGTCCGATCGCCAAAACGCCAGCTCCCAAAACCGCACCCTGTTGGATTTCAATGGTCCCCTCGTGCGCTTCAATAATGGCACCCATGCCGATACAAGCCCCAGCAGCAACCACAATACGACTGTTGGGCGCTGCCTGTAAAATAACGCCCGGCGCGATCGCGGCATTGGGATGAATCGACACGTCACCGCTAACATGAGCTGGTGCCGCACGCGTTTGTAACCCCTCCGATAATGTTTGTAAAGGTGGCAAATACATGGAAAGGGTGGTATGAAATGACTGGCTGCTTGCAACCTGGCAAAGCCAGGAAAGGAAAACGGGGAAAAAGAGAAAAGGCAAACACGGACAGCAGCCTTGAGAGTCAACCCTGCAGCTGCGTATCCCTAGCTTCCCGCTTTGCCTTTCCTCGAAGACAGGGAAGCGGGGTTCCCAAACCACTCAACCAAAACTACTCAGGGCGTTGAATAATCGTTTCCGATACCCGGCGTTTGGCTGTGGGGTCGATGCCTAGCAAGCGCACGTACTCGCCGGCATATTCAGACAAACAGGCTTCTAAGTTGGCAATTACCTCCGACTCCCGCTTGCCTTCAATGGGACCGCAACTGCGCCAGGAACTGGTACGGAAACGGCGCTTGTCTGCATGTTCGGCACCAATGCGATAACCTTGCAACAGCAAATTGCGTACTTGTTCGCGGGTTTCGCCATCCAACTTGCCGGTTGCCGCGCTATTCCCGCTGTAGCTGGAAGCACTGCTCCCGTAGCTGTTGCCCGAATAACCGTTGGTTGTGGTAGTTTGACGTTGTTGTCCCGCAGCCGCTTGGCGCTGTCCCGATTGGGGGGCTTCGTCGTCGGGACGCTGAATAATCGTTTCCAATACCCGGCGTTTGGCGGTGGGGTCAATGCCTAGCAAACGGACGTACTCGCCGGCATGGTCGGCCAAACAAGCAGTTCGGCAAACACTTCATCTTCGCGCTGGGCAGTAATTTGCGGGCAGCTGCGCCAGGAGCTGGTCCGGAAACGACGCTTGTCTGCATGTTCGGTACCGATGCGGTATCCTTGGGAGAGCAGATTGCGTACTTGTTGCTGCACTTCGGGACTCAAGCGGCTGCTGGTTGCCGTACCTGGGGAACTCGAACCCTGGGTGCTGCGAGCGCCACCGTTGTAGCTACTGCCAGAGGAATGGCGGCTCGAAGTTTGCGGTGCCTGGCCGTCGGGACGTTGGATAATGGTTTCCAGCACCCGGCGTTTGGCGGTGGGGTCAATACCGATCAAACGGACGTACTCGCCGGCATGGTCGGCCAAGCAAGCTTCAGTTCGGCAAACACTTCATCTTCGCGCTGGGCAGTAATTTGCGGGCAGCTGCGCCAGGAGCTGGTCCGGAAACGACGCTTGTCCGCATGTTCGGTACCGATGCGGTATCCTTGGGAGAGCAGATTGCGTACTTGTTTTTGAACTTCGGGGTCTAAACTGGTTCTCATGGACTTATAGGAACTCGATGAGCCGCGGTTGGGGCTACCGCCATTGTTAGAAGCGTAGTTTTTACCGTTGGATTGGTTGGCTTCGTTGCGTACGGAAACCAGGCAAGCTTCGTCCGCCGCACAGAAGTAACCGCTGCGCAGGGCTTCGTTAATTTGAACGACGTGGGAAGCAAAATCGCGATCGGCTTCTTGCACCTCGGGCAAGCGATCGGCCTGCTGTTGGTTGGTAATAATGCTTCCAGAGGGAATGTATTTCCCTGCCGGAATTTCCACGTCTTGGATGAGGGCATGCATCATGACGATGGACCCCGATCCAACCCGGGCGTTAAATACGGTGGAGCGAAAGCCGATGAAACACTCGCTGCCGATGTAGGCAGGTCCGTGAATCAGGCTCATATGGGTAATGCAGGAATTGGGACCGATCCAGACGGAATATTCCTGACCGTCGTCGCCTACAACCCGACCTTTTTCCAAACCATGGATGACCACGCCGTCTTGAATATTGGTGCTGTCACCAATGGCAAACGGCGTTCCTTCATCCGCGCGAATGGAGGTTCCAGGTGCAACGAGGACGTTCCCCCCCACTCGTACGTCGCCGATGATGTTGGAAAAGGAATGGACGTACGCCGTCTCGTCAATTTGCGGTTCGGCTAAATTCTTCGACCAAGGTGTCGGAGGAGCCGCTACACTGCGGACTACCATGGGGAATTCCTCCTGAATTCAACAAGTTATACCGAGCACTTGCCAATGGCTACACCCAGGCAGAAGCCTGGCCTAGATGGCGCGCCTTTGATGGTGTCGAAGGCGCTGGTCCCTGGGACCATTGCAACTAGCAAGTGCTTGATGGATGTCTTCTCTTGCCAGTTTTTTTGCGATGGAAGACAAGAACAGGGAACCAAACTAGGCGAACAAGATTGGGGAAATATGCTGACGGGTGCTCGTTCGCGAGCGTGCTTTGCCTCCCAATCGCTTGCTTTGGGAAGTTGGTTTTGCTTAACTGGGGAAGCACAATGCCAGCAGCCAATTTTTGACCTACAAGCACCGCGCCCAAACAGACCACATCATTTCTAATCTTATTCTATGTCCTACGGAAGGTTACTGTCTGGCTAGGGGACGAGGGGTATCGATGCTTTCGCGAAACTGTTCTACTTCTTCTGTATAGCGAATTGGTAACACGTATTCCAGATTTTCATGGGGACGGGCAATAATATGTGTGGAAAGGACTTGACCACCTTTCACTCTTTTGACCCCTTCAACACCTGCTGATACCGAAGCTTGAACTTCCGAAACGTCACCCCGAACGATGACGGTAACGCGACCGGTACCGATTTTTTCGTATCCTACTAAGGTGACGCGGGCGGCTTTCACCATTGCATCTGCGGCTTCGACCACAGCGGGAAAGCCTAGGGTTTCAATCATTCCGACTGCAATTGCCATGGGTTTTTCTCCTGGTTCCTACTACGTGGTTGGCTGCTGGAAGCGCTGAAAACGGGGATGTGTCGATGGGAAATTTGGTGCTGGCGTTTTCCCCTTGATTTGGGGAATCTGACAAACACCGCAATTTCCCACCAACTATGGCCCATTTTCAGCTTTTATAACTCTCTAAACAACCGGTCAGTATGTTCGGAACTGTTCTACTTCTTCTGTATAACGAATGGGCAAGACGTATTCGAGGTTTTCGTGAGGGCGGGCAATGATGTGAGTGGACAATACTTCACCACCATTGACTCGTTTGACACCCTCAACGCCTGCTGCCACCGACGCTTGAACTTCCGAAACATCGCCGCGAACGCTAACGGTGACACGACCGGTTCCAATTTTTTCGTACCCGACGAGCGTTACTCGGGCTGCTTTGACCATAGCATCTGCGGCTTCCACAACGGCTGGGAAGCCCAAGGTTTCTATCATTCCTACCGCGATTGGCATCGAGAGAAACTCCTACTTCCTATAGAGGTGATTCAAACTACTTAGCGGTACGCTTGCGAACCGCCGATCGAAAATTGTCAGAGGTTACGTTTTCTGCTGCTTCCCTAGTTGAAACTGCAAAAAACGCTCTACCTTCTCTAAAAGCGATCGCTGCGATCGCTACAGCGGGATTCCCACTGGCAACAGGGCCAGCGATTGAAGCCGTTTGGATTCCTTGACGGCGGCTTCTAGAGGAGGTAAGGGCAGACTTCTCTCCTTTCTTCAGATTGGATGTGCATCCAGCTTGCCGTTTCCCCAAACCAAAACCATAGCTAGGGGCGATCGCTTTGTACGGCTTGCTGGCGCTAGAATTGAGAAGTCTACCTGTTGATTCTACCCGAGAACCGCCGCATAATTTTTTCTTTCTTCGGTAGAGATTCTGATGTGGTTGCCAAAACAGCAAATCCTCCTGGAGGGGCGCTGCGTATCCCCTGGCAACGTTTCCGTACAAAACCATCCAAGTCCGCGATGTAAGGCGACGAGTTCCCATAGGGAAACCAGGCATTTATTTTTCCATCTCAGATCGTCCTGAGGCTGGCTAAATCTCCCGTTTTCACCACCTCGGAGTTGGTTCTTTTTGCTGGTTTCGGTACATAGGGGCATACTATGGCCTCAATGCCAGGGGAAGGTTGCTTTTTTCTTCGGTGGATTTGCTAGACTAGGGAGAAATTTTTGCCACCAGGGGGAAAGTTGGGTTACTTGATTGTAGAACTCCTCTATGCAACTGACTTTGGGAGTTATACCCGCCTGTGGTTTTTCCGCTGCACGAAAAATTGTCACGGAAAATCCTCGATACGTTTGGAAGCCCTGTCACTTGAGCGCCGGGAGGAAAAACGAACGGCGACTTCACTCGCCTTCCCCACCAAGGGGGAGGAAAACAGGTACAGTTTAGGTTCTTTCCGGTTCTAGCCGAAATCTCCTACCCTGTACGGCGTCATGGTCGCCTCGCCCATGTTATCGGTCGGTACGATCGGAGGCGGTACTGTTTTCCCCCTGGTCCAACTGTTTAACTGCTCGGTTCTAGGGCATGGGACTGGCGTCGCATCCCAAGGTGGTAGGAACTTGAACACTTGCCGATAACGTAGCCCCTAAAGGGCGAAGGGCTGGTCAGCTACCTAAAGATAACAGGCACGAAGCCCCGTCTGGCTACTGCGGGGTGCTGACGGGGAGGGTCATTTTTGATCCCAAAAAAAGGATAGGAAAAGACCGGCTCTTTGACAATATAAATCAAGATGATTTTTTTTAATGAGATGGTTTAATGAAACTTAATTGTGGTTTCCCAATCTCCTTATTGAGCGGAATTTGGCTGGTTGTTCCTGGCCATTTTTTCTGGTTGTTTGGGGGGGGCACCGCTGTCAGAAAAAAACGTATGGCAAGGCGATCGCCGCGATCCGGGTGCCAGACACTGCGAGCGCTCGTTTCCTTGTCTCAACCATCGCGATCGCCGAGTTGCATAAGTAAAAATACGCTCCCACCATCCCCTCCCCAGCAGCATTTCTCAAAGAGGTGGTTCTTTTCTGGTGGATAGCAATGTCAAATTTTCCATAATTTTCGTAAAGATTTTCAAAGCATTTCCCTCTACCTTGACTTGGGCAAACGCGATCGCTGGTTGGAGAACCATCCGGTTAAAAAGCAGCCGGCTGCGGCATGGGAAAACGATCGTTCAAGCATAAATATCCCTAATCTGGCCCACAAACAAACTAAAAGATTCTCTGCCTGCATCTGCGTACCATATTTTCCTATATTTTAGAATGGCCAACTATTGCCTTATAGTAAAAACCACAACCCCCACCACCAACGTTGTTGTCATTAAAATAACGAGCTATTTTTATGACGGATTTTCTATCGCAGAGTAGTTGGTTCATTCCCCTGTATGGGGTCATCGGGACTCTACTGACCCTGCCTTGGTCCTTAGGGGCAATCCGACGAACAGGTCCGCGACCAGCAGCCTATTTGAACCTGTTGATGACGTTCCTGGCGTTCGTCCACGGTTCGATTGTCTTTTTCTGGACCTGGCAGCATCCCACCCCCGTACAAATGGTCTTTCCCTGGTTGCAGATAGCCGATTTGGATCTATCCATTGCCATTGAAATTTCCCCAGTGAACATGGGGGCCTTGGAATTGGTAGCTGGTATCAGCTTGCTATCGCAGCTATTTGCCTTAGGATACATGGAGAAAGACTGGTCCCTGGCCCGTTTTTATGGATTGATGGGCTTTTTCGAGGCGGCCCTATCAGCGATCGCGATTAGCGACTCCTTATTTGTCAGCTACGCCTTGCTAGAAGCCCTCACCCTCTCCACTTACCTACTGGTGGGCTTTTGGTACGCCCAACCCTTGGTGGTGACCGCCGCCAGGGATGCCTTTCTCACCAAGCGCGTGGGGGACATTATCCTGTTAATGGGCATTGTGGCTCTCTCCAGTCTGGGTGCTACCTTTACCTTCTCCGAGCTAGAAGCTTGGGCGGCTACTGCCCCGCTACCACCGCTAACGGCGGCTTTAATTGGTTTGGCCCTGATTGCTGGTCCCACCGGGAAATGTGCCCAATTCCCCCTGAATCTGTGGCTG
The DNA here is from genome assembly GCF_001870905.1 of Geitlerinema sp. PCC 9228. Classification (NCBI taxonomy): domain Bacteria; kingdom Bacillati; phylum Cyanobacteriota; class Cyanophyceae; order Geitlerinematales; family Geitlerinemataceae; genus Geitlerinema; species Geitlerinema sp. PCC 9228. The sequence continues at coordinate 15,783 of NZ_LNDC01000059.1, read as the reverse complement.
GATGAAGCCATGGAAGGTCCCAACCCGGCATCGATTATGCGGAACTCCATCGTCGTCTCCGCCGGTGCCTACGTTCTCATCAAATTGCAACCAGTATTGGGTCTGTCTACCGTCGCCTCCAGTGCCTTGGTAGCTTTGGGCATTCTCACCAGCATAGGGGCTTCGTTGATGGCGATCGCGCAAATCGACATCAAACGCGCCCTCTCCCACTCCACCAGTGCCTATCTGGGATTGGTCTTTGTGGCGGTGGGATTGCAACAAGTGGACATTGCCCTGTTGCTACTACTCACCCACGCAGTCAGCAAAGCCCTACTGTTCATGAGTGCCGGGTCGGTCATTCTCAACACCAGCTGCCAAAACATCACTGAATTGGGCGGTCTGTGGTCGCGCATGCCTGCCACTGCTTCGGCGTTTGTCACCGGCAGTGCTGGTTTGGTTGCCCTGGTTCCCATTGCCACCTTCTGGGTCATGCGCCGTTGGGTAAACGGATTTTGGGAGGTTCCCTGGTGGTTGGTACTGCTATTGGTAGCCATCAATACCCTCAGTGCTTTCAATCTAACCCGCGTGTTCCGTTCGGTATTTTTGGGCGAAGCGCAACCCAAAACCCGACGCTGCCCGGAAACCACCTGGCCAATGGCTTTCCCCATGGTTGCTTTAATTGTGGTTACTGGTTTGATGCCTTGGATTCTCCAACGGTGGCAGTTGCTGCTGAGTTGGACTGGTCCTTGGGTAACGGATGACAGCATAATTACCTTAGTTGCCATGCCTGTGATTACTTCCGGGGGATTTGTGGGCTGTTTGGCTGCTTTGGCCATTCCCCTGCCACGGAATTGGGCGCGTTCGGCACAGCGCAACTGGCGGTTTGCTCAGGATTTCCTGGCGTACGATTTTTACATCGATCGCCTCTATCGCATTACCGTGGTGTGGTTGGTGCAGATTTTTTCCACGATTGCCAATTGGTTCGATCGCTACATCCTGGACGGTGCCATCAATTTGGTAGGATTTGCGGCTATCTTTAGCGGTCAAGCCCTACGCTACAACGTTTCCGGCCAGTCCCAGTTTTATTTGCTGACGATTGTGGCTGGGATTAGCGTTTTGTTCCTGTTGATGGCTGGCATGTTTTGACAGGGGCCTGCTGGAGATGGTTATGGCGACGATGTAGAGAAGATAGTCAACACCCTGCAGTAGCCAGACGGGGCTTCATACCTGTTATCTTTAGGTAGCTGACCAGCCTCAGCCCTTTGGAGACTATGTTATCGGCAAGTGTTCAAGTTCCTACTTGGGATGCGACGCCAGTCCCATGCTCTAGAACCGAGCAGTTAATTGGACCAGGGGGAAAACGGTGCCGCCTCCGATCGTACCGACCGATAACATAGGCGAGGTGACCATGACGCCGTACAGGATAGGAGATTCCGGCTAGAACCGGAAAGAACGTAAACTGTACCTCTTTTCGTTCTCCCCCTTGCTGGGGAAGGCGACTAAAGTCGCCGTTCGTTTTTCCTCCCTGCGCTCAAGCGACAGGGCTTGCCAACGTATCGAGGATTTATGTGAAAGGAGTTCGACGCGAACCATGCTTAGCGCTCTGATTTGGGTTCCTTTAGCGGGGATTGCTCTGATTTGGTTGTTGCCTGTATCTGGCGATCGCATTCGCAGTTTGGCTTTAACGGTTGCTTTGGGGGTGCTGGCTTGGACGGTTTATCTAGGCAGCCAGTTTTCCCTGACCCAGGAGGGAATGCAATTTTCTGAGTTGCTGCAGTGGGTGGAATGGATTGGTCTGAACTACCATCTAGGTTTGGACGGTCTTTCTCTGCCGCTGGTGTTTTTAAATGCCTTACTAACTGCGATCGCGATTTACAGCAGCGATGTGCCCAAATCCTCGAAAGAAAGCATTCCCACAATCGAAACCGATAATGGTTCTGGTAACAGTTCCAGCACAGTTGCCGAATCGACGGTCAATCGTCCGCGTTTCTACTACACCCTGATTTTGCTCCTCATGGGGGGCGTCATGGGGGCGTTTTTGGCGCAAGATTTGTTGCTGTTTTTCCTGTTCTACGAACTGGAACTGATTCCCCTGTATTTCCTAATTGCCATCTGGGGAGGCAACCGCCGCGGTTATGCTGCCATGAAGTTTCTGATTTACACGGCGGTTTCCGGTATTGTCATTTTGGCTGCCTTCCTGGGGTCGGTTTGGCTGACCCACCGAACCAGTTTTGACTATGCCCTGTTGCGCGAGCAAATGACGGCTCTCGATGCCGACGGTTCGCTGTTGGTACCATTGGGTGCCCAGGTGGCTTTGCTATTGGGGATTTTGGTTGGCTTTGGCATCAAAATTCCGATCGTGCCGTTCCACACTTGGCTGCCGGATGCCCACGTGGAGGCTTCTACGCCGATTTCCGTGTTGCTGGCTGGGGTGTTGTTGAAACTGGGAACCTACGGTTTGTTGCGTTTCGGTGTGGGGTTGTTCCCGGCAGCTTGGGATTTTCTGGCACCGGCTTTGGCAACTTGGGCGGCGGTCAGTGTCTTGTACGGCGCTTTGACTGCTATTTCCCAAGCGGATATGAAGAAAATGGTGGCTTTTTCTTCCATTGCCCATATGGGATATGTGTTGCTGGCAGCAGCGGCGGCTACCCCTTTAAGTTTGGTGGCGGCTGTGGCGCAAATGGTCAGCCACGGTTTGATTTCGGCGCTACTGTTTCTACTGGTGGGTGTGGTTGGCAAGAAAACCGGTACGCGGGATATCAATGTGCTGCGGGGGTTGCTAAATCCGGAACGTGGTTTGCCGGTGGTGGGAACTCTGACAATTCTGGCGGTGATGGCCAGTGCTGGCATTCCGGGTTTGGTTGGCTTTATTGCTGAGTTTTTGGTTTTCCGCAGCAGCTTTTTGGCGTTTCCGGGGCAAACCCTCCTATGTATGGTGGGGACTGGTTTGACGGCGGTTTACTTCCTGTTGATGGTCAATCGGGTGTTTTTCGGTCGCTTGTCTGTGGAACAGATGCCCCAGGTGAAATGGCGCGATCGCGCGCCGGCTGTGGTGCTAACTTTATTTATCTTTCTGTTAGGATTGCAGCCGAATTTTATGGTGCGTTGGAGCGTCACCCAAGCGACGGATTTGGTGCCCCAGCAATCGGTGGTTCGAGAAACGGAAACAGCGGTCAATTTTCTCTCTTTCTCGGTGGGAACATTGAATTCGGCACAATAAATGTATAGAGGTCGCAGCTTTCCGACGGCGTCTCCCGGCAAGCACTGATTGGCTCTGAATTTGGCAAAGGATCTGAAGAACAAAACCACAACCAACCAACGAGTTCGATATGCTATCCAACAAACTAGAACCTTCCCGACATCCCCTCGCTGAGTACGTCCACCGTTTGGAGGCGGGAGAGCCTTTGTTAAAGGATTCTCCCAGAAATTTGATTGAGGTGGTGGGCGTTCTCAAAAGTTACGGTGTGGTCTTGGATGCCTACTCCCGCAATTTAAATTACATTGCCGAACATCAGTTTTTGGTATTTTTCCCTTTTTTTAAATATTTCAATGGGGAAATTACCTTGGGTAAGTTATTGCGGTATCTGTGGCACGATCGCATTAACTACGAATATGCGGAATATTGCATGAAAGGCATGTTCTGGCATGGCGGTGCGGGATTGGATGCGTATATTGATTCCCCGGCGTATCGAGAAACCACGGAACGCTTGATTCAAGCGAAGTTTCGCCGCAATCCTTTGGTGTTGGCGTTTCACAGCTTGTTTCCTGAGTTTCTGCCGGAGCACATGCGCCAAATGGCTTACTACACGGCGTTGGGACAGTTTTGGCGGGTGATGAGCGATATTTTCTTGTCTTTAAGCGATCGCTACGACCGCGGTGAAATTCAGTCCATCCCCGATGTGGTGAGCCATATTCTGGCTGGTTTGGTTCAAGATGCCAACCGACCAATTACGTACAAAGTTTCCCTTCGCGGCGAAACTTACGAACTCATTCCCGAATCTGCTAACCTCACTTTCTTGAACGATACGGCGGTTCCTTACGTGGAGTCGATCTTTTTCCGCGGTGCGCCGTTCCCCGGTACGGTTTCTTACAATGCCCAAGCCTATCAAGTTCCTGCTGCACAGGAGGATTTTGCGTACGGAGCTTTGTATGCCGATCCGATTCCGGTTGGAGGGGCTGGTATTCCACCCACGCTACTGGCACAAGATTTGCGGCATTTTATCCCCGATTATTTGCATAATATATACCGCCAGGAAAACCGTCAGGAAACTGACTTGCGGGTCAAAATTGCGGAAAGTTTCCAAAAATCGATGTATTGCGTGACGACGGCTGCCATTCAAGGGTTAGCCCCCCATCCTTTGAATACAGAAGATATGCATCAAGCGAAGGAAAACCGCCGGTATCTGGAACAGTGGATGGATCGGTTTGTCCATTCTCGGATTCACGATGTCAATCGTTAGTTCGTTTTCTTCCCTATACCAGGAAATTCAATGGGGACGAAGCTTTCTTCGTCCCTACAGATTTTTTGGCAATTTTTTTGCTTTATTTGGTCGAAAAGACTATTTACGCTGCGCAAAGCTCCCCTACGCCAATTATTTCTGGCAGATTATTAAGAAATTGGGATCAGCTATTGACTTTTTCGCAAATCGGTTTTACTATTTTGATATATCTATATAATAGGGAAGGTGTGTGTGTTAGAAAGCACTTTCTAGGGGGATCTGGCATTGGCTTTTGCCTGTAGAAACATCGTCGCGGTTGAGAAGGCAGGTACGGGATTTCAGGACATGAGCGAGCGCCAGGAAGTGGCCATTTTCTTGATTTGCCGGTAAAGCTACGACTCGGTCTGAAAAAAACGAAAGAAAAAAGTGAAATTTTTTTTCACTACCTCCGTAAATATGGTATTTTATTAGTAGACACTCTTAGATAATGGGAATAGACGCCGTTTTCAAATAAAAGGCACTATTCCCATTATCTAAATTTTATGTCAAAAACTCTCCAAAGTCAATCCCTAGTTGCCAAAAATTTCACTTTGCCCATGGGAGCAATTTCCCAGTCAAAATCTATGCATGCAATAGATAAACGATATATTTTTGTAGGAGCGTTTTGGGAAGCACCCCAATCGAGGAAATTGGAAGATACCGGAAAATCATGGTTTCTGAAATGGTATCATCGATATCAATCGTAATGACAATGGACTGCGGATGTATGGCTAGGGAAGATGTTGGCTGCTGCTTCTCTTGCAATCTTTTCCTAAGATTTCAGGATTTCTTGAAACCGCTGTACGGTATGTTTGTTTTCTTCTTCGCTGCCAACCGTAATCCGCAAGCCGCCGCCGGTGTGGCGAATAAGTGTTCCTCTAGCTTTCATGCCGTCGGCAATTTCTTGCATCTTGCGTTCGTTGGCGGCGGCATTCCCTTGAAAACGCAGATAAATAAAGTTGGCATTGCTCGGCCAAACTTGTACGCCGGGGAGTTTTTGGAAAGCGGCGATTAACTTTTGGCGTTGCTTTTGAATTTCGGAAACCACCTGCAATAGTTCCTCGCGGTGACTTAAAACGGCTCTGGCAGCTGCTTGGGAAAAACTAGGTAGGTTGTAAGGTAGGCGAATTTTTTCCAAAGTTGCCGTTAGCATGGGATGAGAAATGGCGTATCCTACCCGATGTCCTGCCAAGCGAAAGGCTTTGGAAAACGTACGCAAAACCACCCAATTGGGATGGCGTGTAATTTCTGGTGCTAGGGTATGCTGGCAAAATTCAAAGTAAGCTTCGTCAATAACCACCAAAACCCGTTCGGGAAGCTCTTGCAACCAAGCAATCTCTCGTTCGGTGAGTTTGTTGGCGGTGGGGGAGTTGGGATGGACCACAAAAACCACTTTGACTGGTGGATCGGCGTCAGCAACCATCTTAGAAGCTGCATCCAGATCGATTTCAAAAGTGCTGGGGTTGCGTTCGACGGTTTTGACGGAAATGCCGAGGGTTTTCGCCAAAATTTCGTACATGGAAAAGGTGGGGTTGGCTACCAGGATGGAACCGTTGTTGCCGATGCAGGTGGCAATGAGTAAAGAACGAATCAGTTCGTCGGAACCATTGCCGACGGAAATATTGGCTGGGTGAAAGTGGCGAACCCCTGCCGATTCGTTGGTATATTCTGCGATCGCTTGTTTGAGCTTACCGTGGCTGCCATCGGGGTAGCGATTAACCGCAATAATGTCTTGATAAGTTTGCGCCAGCTTGGCTTTTAAATCTTGAGGTAAGTCGTAGGGATTTTCGTTGGTATCGAGACGGTCAATTTGTTCTTGTTTGGTATTTTGTTTCCCCAAAAAATCTTCTGGTTGGGGAGTATAAGAAACCAAATCGGCTAAATCGGAACGTAGAAATGAAAACATAGTGTCTATCAAATGGCTATCAAATGAGCTAAGATTGCTTTCTGGAATTAGGCGGCGATGTCGGTTGCCAGATATAATCGGCAATGTCGCTATTGGCGTTCGATGCGTCGGTATCCCTTGGCGGTGGGGAAAGCAAAACCGATTTGTGGGTAAAATCTGGGTTCTGCATGCGTCTGGCTACGCGATTGGGGATGCCGTAGCGATTGGCGATGTGTCCCGAACCTGCCAACACCACCACTTGATATTCTGGATGTTGGGTAGCGTATTTGGCAATATTGGCTGCCATGGTCTCATCCCACAGGAGTTGGGCCAAGTAGAAGAACTCAAAATTACCGCTGGAGTTGTATTCGGCGTGGATGCCGTCAAAAATTTCGCGCAGCCGTTGCCGGTATTGGGGATGATCCGTATGAATTTCGGAACGGGGAGGCAGCCATCGTTGGTCTTCGGAAGTCAACCCCGACCAGCCACCAGTGGCTACCCGGCGGATGGTTTCTGTGGGAACGTTCAGCGCGATCGCGGGTAATTGATGCTTTCTAGCATAGCGCAGAATGGGTGCGTAGTCGTCCCAGTCGTATCCCCAACGTTGTTGATATTCCGTTTTTTCTAAGAGTTGGTCTTCGTCGATTTCCCCACGAATGTACTGGTCTAAGACATCTTGGTAGGGAAGCTGAAACATTTCCATCGCGATCGCTACTTTCCGGTTGCGTTGCTGCAATGCTTGTACAATCGCCAACTGTGCTTGGTGGTCGGCAGCTTTGGTATGAATTTCTCCCAGATAAACCACATCGGCTTTGGCGAGTTCTTGCAAAATTTCCCGTTGCCGCGGCGAGAATGTAGATTTTTCCGGCTGGGGAAGGGAAGACACTTGTTCGATGGCGGTGGTTTCCCGGCTAGCCATCCCCACCGAATCTGATAGTTCGCCAGCCATGGCTACCAACAACACCACGGAAAACAAACAAACTGTTCCCGAGGTCTGCCAATTTCGATGGCTCATTTTCGATCGGGAGAACCAGAAATTTCCCATGCGTAAACCATCCCTGTTGCTATCGCTATTTAGAACCTTAACTCAAACTCAACCGTTGCTTGGCTTTCCCCAGACAAATCTGTAGAACCGCGCAACAGAATATTTTCATTGACCCGATAGCGAAGATTGTACTTCAAAGGATCTTCGCTGGGAACCAACTTGCGAATAGAAAAAGATAAATCGGCGGGTAAATTCACCCCTGCTTCAATTCCCAACGCCAAACTGGAACTGCCAGATTCTTCATCGGGAATGGTTACCGGAAATAGGCGAAAATCGCTCAAGCCAAGGGTATTGGCGATAAACGTATCCACATTGGTTAGCAACGCCGAACCGGCTAAATTGGCGATCGCCAGCCAGCTTTCCCCGCGACCGAAGGTATCCACAAAACCACCACCAATCAAAGCCAAAATTTCCGATTCGCTACGCGGCGGCGAACTGGTCAGTTTCAAATTGTTAAATAATTCGCTAGAACGACCTTCGATAATCGCTTGTACCCGAATTGTACGCAATTCTCCCAAATTGGGTGCCAGGGAAGGGTCGCTAATTTCCGCTTCGGAGGTGGTAATGGAGGCGCGACGGTTGAACTCGGGAACCGAAGCCAGCAACCGCAAATCCAAATTGGGATCGAGACCTTGGCTGGGAACGAATCTCGCCGTATGTTTGTAACCGCGTCGCAGGTTAAAAACGGTGGTAAACAAATTGACCTGTCCTGATTTTAGTTCCACCGTACCGGCAGGACGCAACGTATCCAAGGTTCCCCCAACGCGCAAATCGCCAGTTGCCACAAAATTGAGCACTGCCGGACTGGTAATTCGCAAGTTTTTGCCTAATGTAAGGATAAGATTGTCGAATTCGGTGACAAAGGTTTCCTGGGAATCGGCTGATAGTTCTGTTGTTGGGGTTTGCATGGCAGCGGCGTTGGGGTCGAGAATCACTTTACCGTTGCTGAGGGTAATGCGACCGCCAATTTCGGGATTGAATGCGTGACCGCGAATGGTTAAATTGCCATCAACGCCGCCAATATAAATGCCGCGCAGGTTGGTGCGAATTTGTTCTAAAGTTACTTGTAGAGGATTTTGGCGGTCTTCGTCGTTGCTGGAAAGGGGACGAAACAGAGGCAAAACCCCACTAGCGCGAACATTTCCCTGACTGTATTTACCGGTAATTTGCTCTACCGAAACGCGATCGCCAGCAAAATCCGCTGCAACCGAAACGTCAGTCAGGGGTTCTGGCAGCAATGGTGTGGTAAATACGGACTCGTTCATTTGTATGGTTCCCGTGGCAGCCGGGTCTTGTAGGGTTCCCGAAACATTCAAACGTACTTGTCCGGTTCCTGCTTGCAATTTCACTTGGTTGGTCAGCAAATTTAACGCTTGCATGGCTTCGTCTTGCGCTACCACGGTCATTTCCAAATCGGGGGAGGGAGAAACCTCGGCAAACGGTAGTTGAATGGGAATATCTCCCCGAATTCTAATGGGTTCTGGTGGAGAAACCAAGACTTCGCTGCCAAACTGCAACCGACCGTCGGAATAGTTAAAGCTGGCGAATCCATCTTGAATATCTGTTAAGTTTACCTGACCTTGCGCTAAGGTAATTTCCCCTTTGGCTTGGGGATTGTCAAAACTTCCCGCTACACTAACTTTAGCATTTAATTGGCCGCTCACATCGACCACGGGTAAATCCAGGAAATTTTCTAAAATTCCTACGGGAAATTCTTGAATATTCAATTGAGCTGATTGTTCTTCACCACCAACATTCCCCTTAAACGCCAGCAAAATATCTTTTCGTTCCAGCCGTAAAGGCAGTAAAGTGAGTTTCCCATTTTCAAAGTTACCTTGCAAGAGAAACGTATCGAGTTGGTATCCTCCCCAAGACCAATCTTGACCTTGTACGTTGAAATCTGCTACCAAACCCCGCTGGAGAGATCCTTCTACTTCGATATTGCCGTTAAACTGTCCCTGCAAGGTAGATAGGGGAGGTAAGAGGGAAGCTTCTCGGCGCGCTTGCTGGCGTTGTTTGAGGGAATGCTGAATTTCGGAAAAACGTCGCAGTTGCGTTAGCAAAGGCGCGTCTGGCATGCCAACTGGCGTGGGAACCACATCTTTGGCGGTTCCGTATTGGGGAGGGGTTAATCCTCTGGCGATGTCGTTAATATCAAACCACTGCAAGGCCACCAAGACATCTTGCAGGTAGCCTTCTACCACTTCCAAATCGCCGCGAAAACGGGGGTTTTTCCCTAAAATGACTCCGCCGGAAAAAGCATACTGGCTGTTGCCTTGGACCAATTTGGTGTCAGTGACGGAAATGGTGTTGCCGCTGTAGCGAAATTGGGAGGCAAAGGTTTGTGCTTCGATGCGACCGAGGGGACTGGCGATCGCGGGTTGGTTGACTGTCAGGGAACCGGCTACTTGCAATTGCTGCCAGTCGATGTTGAGGTCGGCAAATAAAGTTCCTCCCAAAACGCGATCGCTCCATCCTGCCAAGGGAAATTCTTGTACTTGCAATTGAAACCAAGGGCAATTCTCAGATATAGGCGCATCGGATGCATCAACTTGTTGGGATGGAGAAGGCTTTTCCGCTGGCGGAGGCATGCATTGGCCGGTTATATCGAGTTTTTCCTGTTGGATGTTGATACGAGTGGGCAAATATTTCTGATTTAACGCCACTTGAATTGCGTCTGATTCTCCTGATAATGCTACTTGAATTCCTTCCGGGGTGACGGAAATCGGACCTGTCAACCGGCGTTCAAATGCCAAGCGATAGGCACCGAATTGGTTGAGGGTCAAATCGCCAGTAATTTCGGGGATCCCCTGCAAGCGATCGGAAACCAAACGACCGCTAAACGTGGCATTGCCTTGTAAATCCTGACGAATTCGATCGGCAATTTGGATATCGGGAAAAGCCAGGGGAAGCTTCGCCAGTGGGTATTCTTGGACATCTACATTCAAGTCGTATCCGGTAATTTGCGGTAGGTCTGCTAAAGCGACATCCAGGCTGCCATTGGCACGGATACCGGCTTCCGATGCTATAGAGGGGAGCTGCAACGTTTGGCCATCCCAGCGGAGGGATACATTTGTCGGACTGGCGAAAATCGGTTCTAAAGCTTGGGGACGAAAGTTCGGAATGTTGAAACTATCCAGAAAACTGGTGGCGATGGGAACGCGGGAAAATTGAAGCTGGCCGTTGGCTTGAATGCCATTTGCGGAAAGATTGCTGAGGGAACCAGCCACATCAAGAGAACTTGTGAGAGTCCCCTGCAAGTTGGGATTTATGGTTTTTAAAGTGAGTTTGCGACTGGCGACAGTGGCGGCAAAGTTGCCCGATTCCAGGGTAAAGTTTTCCACGGCAACGGTTTCCTGTGGGGACAATTGTACTTTGGCGCTGCCGCTGGCTTGCAAGTCACTGGCACCTTGTGGGGTCAGGGGACTGGCTAGCTGAAACTGACCGGAAAATCCTGCCGCTTGGGGGATACCGAGTTTTTCGAGTTGGATATTGGCGATGCTAACGCTGGCTTGAATGGCGTTAGCGGTGGGGTCATTGAGGGTAATTTTAGAATTTAAATCTATGCTGCCACCAGCTAGTTGGAACTTAGTATTGCGGATATCGAGGCGTTGGTTGGCGTAGGTGAGTTCACCGCTGCCTTCAATGCTGGAACGGCGCAAGCGCCATTGGGTTTGTACTTGGGGATTGGTGGCCCAGCCGCGGATTTGGGTGGTGGCGTTGAGTCTTCCCAAACGAAAGGGAAGGGATCCTTCCTGCAAACCGCGTATCAGAAATGGTTCTAAGGGTAGGTTTTGCAGAGCCAGATCTAGGTTTAAGGCTATGCGATCGCTGAAATCGATGCGACCGCCGCCGAAAATTTCGCCGCCGATCCTGGGAGAAGCACTGAGGTTCAGTAATTGCAGCTGGGTTTGGTCGATTTGAAAGTTGCTGCTTGCGCGATCGAGGTCGATGAGGGGGGTAGCGTTGGGTTGGGGATTGTTGCTGGCGTAGATTTGGGTGGTTTGCGTGGTGCGTACTTGACCGCGAACGATGGGATTGGTGAGTGGACCGGTGACACGAACAGCCGCTGCGACTTGGGTCGCGATCGCGATGGGAAGGGAAACTTGTGCTGCGGATAGAACCCGAGAAAGGGGAAGCGATGCCATGTTGGCTTGCAAATCGTAGCGTTCTTGCGCCAAATCCACCGTACCGCTGGCTTCTACGGGGATATTGCTGTAGTTGAGGGTAGCGCGTTCTATGCGAACCTGCTGTTGCTGCAGGCTGAGGTCGGCTTGCTTGAGGGTCACCAGTTGGGGAACGTTTTGGATGTCGAGGGTGGTTGCTTGCAGCTTGGCAGTTCCCTGGAGGTCGGGTAAGGCATTCTCGAAATTCCAGGCAATGTCTATATTGGTTTGCAAGGTTCCCGAGACCACTTGCAAGCGGTCTTGTAGTAGGGAGGAAGGCAGCAAGTTGGTAATGGGAGGTAGCTGTAAATTTTGGCTTTGTAGGTTGCCTTCTAGCTGCGGCGCGGTGTTGGGAGATTGGCGAAATTCTCCCGTTGCGGCGAAATTTCCCCCGGAAATGGGAGCGCCACTGACTTGAAATTGAATTTTTTGGTTGTTGTTGGCAAACTGGGTGACCAGTTGAATTTTATGGAAATCCACGGCTTCGCTACCGTAGGGGTCGAGGGTGAGGCGCGCGTTTTTGGCAGCGATCGCTTGGAGTTGCGGTTGGATGGGCCCTGGTTTTTCTAGTTGTAAATTTAGTTGCAGCCACTTTCCGGGTTGCTGTTGTTCAATGTAAGCTTGGGGGTTGACTAAGGTAATGTCCAAAGGCAGGGTGCGGTTGGTTATGACCTGCCAGAGGTTAAAGTTTACAACGACTGATTCCACAGAAGCGCGATCGCTGTCGGTGTCGGTAGCGGGTACGGTGGTTTCCCCGAAGGTTAACTGGGTTAGGGAAAACTGTTGTAGGGAACCTAAATTGACCGGTCGTTGGACGATATTGGACAAATTGTTCGATACCAATGGCGCGAGTTGGGTTTTCACCCACCAAGTACCGCCAATAGCCGCGGAAAACACTGCCACACCAGCGACTAAGCCAGTACGGCGCACCCAAATTAGCCAGGTAGATTTTCGTTCGGGAGATGGAGAATTCGTCATTGATGGTTGCGATCGCGGTAGACCAAAAGAAGCCTACAGAAAGGATATCCGCATCGTTCGGTTTGCGGTTTATACTGGAGGTAGTACCCATAGCAGTACTTAAAAAGCACGCGGGAACCACATCAGCCGTTGGTTCTTGTGCAAGTGCTTAAATTGTATAGAAGTAGTGGTGGTTTCAAAAGTTTCATCAACCATGCGAGTATATGTTCTGCTCTTTAACGCACGTACTGAGAATGAAGGGATCCATACCCTCAAGGATATGAACTCCCAGCGCAACAAGGTGTTGATGTTTGAATCCGAGGAGGATGCGACCCGCTACGGAGGGATGCTGGAAGCTCAGGACTTTCCCAATCCTACTGTAGAAGAAATCGACGATGAGGAAGTGAAGGAATTTTGTCGCAGCAGTGGTTGCGACTGGGAGTTGGTTCCCAAAGGTTCCCTGGCTTTGCCTCCGGAAGCCAATGTAGAACAGACAGATTGGGATGAAGAGGGTTCTCAATCACCAGAGTCGGCTGAGTCGCCGGAGTCACCTCAAAACGAAACACCGGAACGTGAAAAAACGGATATGTCTCCCGAGGAACTAGAACAGGCGCGCCGCCGTCTGGAGGGTTTGCTGTGAAAGACCGGGGATATCTGCTGACCGAACAAGCCAATGCCAATAGTGGGAATTTGGATCGACTGTCTCCTTTGGCGTTGGTGGATTTGTTCGTCCGCGAAGATAGCCATACCGTAGCCGCGATCGCCGAGGCGCGGGAATCCTTGGCTGATGCCATCAATATCACTAGTGAGGCCCTTTGTCAAGGGGGACGTTTGTTTTATGTGGGGGCCGGAACCAGCGGTCGATTAGGCGTTTTGGATGCGGTAGAATGTCCGCCGACCTTTTGTACGCCACCCGAGATGGTCCAGGGAATTCTTGCTGGCGGCGAAGCAGCGTTGGTACGCAGTTCGGAAGATTTGGAAGACCGCTACGAAGACGGCGCGGCGGCTATTTACGAACGGAAGGTCGGCGGTCGGGATGTGGTCGCTGGGATTACCGCTGGCGGAACGACTCCCTACGTGTTGGGGGCCTTGCAAGCGGCGCAACAAGCCGGCGCTAGTACCATTTTTATGACTTGCGTGCCGGCAGAACAAGCCAGCAGTCCCGCCGATATTGACATTCGCCTGCTGGTGGGTCCGGAAATTGTGGCTGGGTCTACTCGTTTGAAAGCAGGAACCGTTACCAAAATGGCTTTGAATATTTTATCCACTGGGGTGATGGTGCGTTTGGGAAAAGTTTACGGCAATCGCATGGTGGATGTGGCCGCCACCAACGAGAAACTCCGCGATCGCGCCTTGCGAATTTTAATGGATTTAACGGATTTGGACCGTTCGCAAGCTGGTGAGTTGCTAGCCAGTAGCAACAACTCGGTGAAACTGGCGTTGCTGCGCCATTGGAAAGGCATCTCTCTACAAACGGCGCAAACCCTGCTGCAACAGCATCGAGGACACCTACGGCAGGCGTTGCAAGCCGAAAACAAAACTTAATGGATGGTAAGATTTTTTTATTGAACGATCGCTTACCGGTCAAAGTTTCTCCGACGATAGCGGTGCTTCCCGCTTGTTGCAAAGTATTGCCCTGCAATTGCAAACGAATAGGACATTTCTTATGGATATTGCAACGCAAAATTGGACGACACTAGCCATTTTGCTGGCAGCCATTGGTATTTTGGTTTGGGGATTTCGGCGATCGCAACCTTACGGCCGTGTGGGAATTCTGGCTTGGTTGCAATCGGTAACTCTGATGGCCCCTTGGCTGCTGTTTTTCGGATTGCTGGCATTTGGGATTGCGCTCAATATTGCCACCATTTTATTAATATTTCTCCTGTGTACTGGCATTTATATCATCCTGGGAAGGCAAATTCGGCAAATGCGCAACAGCCAGCAGTCGCAACCTCCCCAGCAAACGCCAACCAGCGATTGGCGGCGTTCGGAGGATTCCCCCGCTACGTCCGAATCCGGTCCCGATGAAGGGAGTTTTCGCGCGCCGCCAGCCGAACCTACCTCCCAACCACAACCCACTGGCATTCCCAGCGAGGATTTGCGGGAGATCCAGGGACTTTTTGGCATCGATACCTTTTTTGCCACCGAAACCATTCCCTACCAAGAAGGCGCTATCTTCCGGGGAAATTTGCGTAGCGATGCGGAAACGGCCTACCAACAGCTGTCCGCTAGCTTGCAGGAACAGATGGGCGATCGCTATCGTTTGTTCCTGGTGAACGACCGAGAAGACAAACCCGTGGCTATCGTTCTTCCCAGCAAAAACGACCCCCAACCCCTCAGTACCGGTCAAAAAGTTTTGGCAGCGGTTTTATGGCTAGCTACTTTGGGGACCAGTGTGGAAGCCTTTGGCTTTCTCATGGGGTTTGATGTTTTCCAAAATCCCAATCGCCTGAACGAAGTTTGGCCCCTAGCGGTTGGTTTGTGGTTGATTTTAGGCGTTCACGAACTCTTCCACCAAATTATCGCCAAACGTCGCGGCGTCCGCATGAGTTTTCCCTTTTTCATTCCCACGTGGCAATTGGGGTCCTTTGGCGCTTTAAATCGCTTCACTTCTTTGCTTCCCAGCCGTCAAGTTTTGTTTGATGTGGCGTTTGCTGGTCCGGTGGCTGGTGGCGTTACTTCTCTAGCCATGCTAATTCTCGGCTTTTTTCTGTCTCGGGAGGGGAGTTGGTTTCAAATTCCTTCCGAGTTTTTCCAGGGGTCGATTTTGGTGGGAACCATTGCCAAGGTGACTTTGGGTTCGACGTTGCAGCAGGCGGTGGTAGACATTCATCCTTTGGTTCCCATTGGTTGGTTGGGATTGGTGATTACGGCGTTGAACTTGCTACCTGCCGGTCAGCTAGATGGTGGTAGAATTGTCCAAGCTATTTACGGACGCAAAATTGCCAACCGAACCACCGTTGCTACTTTGCTGTTTCTCGGGGTCGCTTCCTTTTTCAATGTTTTGGCTTTGTACTGGGCCATTTTGATTTTGCTGCTGCAGCGCAATTTGGAACGTCCCTGTCAAAACGACCTTTCCGAACCCAACGATGCCAGCGCCGCTTTGACGCTTTTGGTGTTGTTTTTGGCTTTGGCTACCCTGCTGCCGCTATCTCCTTCGGTGGCCGGTCGTTTGGGGATTGGCGGAATTTGACACTCTCACGAATAGAATTCGTGAGATTCTCGCTTCATTGGGTGTGCCTAGATGGATTAGCTATGCTAGTCCATCCCCGG